>JAISYD010000188.1 GCA_031270145.1 Planctomycetota bacterium | reverse complement strand
CCGTGGTTGGGCGAAAATTCACGAGAGCGGCGTTGGTGACGCGGTATAAACATGCTATAAGTTATTTTTGGACGAGCCCTAAATTTTCATCCGCGATTGGGCGAAAATTCGCGGAAGCGACAAGGCGACGCGATATAAACACGCAGCGCTTTTTTTCGACAAGTTTCCAAATGCCTTTTTTGATCCCTGAACGCTTGCCGTGACGGGACCATGCCGCGCGATGCCTTTCAAGTTGAGGTTCGGGCCATATGCCTTTCGGCGGAAGGTGAAGGAGCTTTTGCTTCGCGGGGTTGCAAACTCACTGCCTTGTTCGGGGATGTGTGGAGAGCTTCTCATGGCGGAGAGACGCCTGTGGACCTTTGTCCGGGTTGCTGGGCGTAGAGCCGACCAACAACACGGCGGAACGTTCCATCCGCCCGGCGGTGCTATGGCGCAAGACCGACTTCGGCGTGCAGTCCGAACGCGGACGTAAATTCATCGAACGGATGTTGACGGTGCCGGGCAAGCCGCCGTTTGCAGGGTGTGAGTGTGGTGGAGTTTGTCAAAAACGCCGTGGCCGCCAAGCGAAACGGCAAAGATGCACCGTCTTTGTTCATATCAGAGAATCAACCAATAGCCTCATGAACAACTGGGCACTGAACGCCTACAAACTTATTTCGCGGCGCCCCCTTGCGCGGGGCGGGACCGCCGCGATTACTCCCCGTGAAGCCTCTTCCCCGAATTTGGATCGAAGAGGAACACCGGGGAGCCATCGCGGACGGCGACGGGGATGGCATCGCCCCATACCGTGGTCTTGGCGACAGGCAGCACGATGGTGGCGGCCTGTCCGAAAATTTCGCCTCTCAATTCCGCATCGTCGCCGGTCGGTTCCACGAGCATCGTCCTGAAGGCGTTGGGCGAATCGGGGCACGGAATGAAGTGGCGCGGGCGTATCCCGACCCGGACGGGACGCCCGTCCGCCACCGGATAGCGGCTTGGAAGCTTCAGGCGCCCGCCGTCGGCGAATTTCACGCTTTGTCCGTCCGGCCCGTCGCGCAGCATCCCGTCAAAGAAATTGATCGGGGGCGTTCCGATGAATCCGGCGACAAAGCTATTGTCCGGATCGGAATAGATGATACCGGGAGATCCAATCTGCTCCACGATCCCGTCGCGCAGGACCACGATGCGATCAGCCATGGTCATGGCCTCGGTCTGATCGTGGGTGACGTAAATGGTGGTCACGCCGAGCTTGTGGTGCAGGGCCTTGATTTCAGTGCGCATTTGGCCGCGCAGCTTCGCATCCAGGTTCGAGAGGGGCTCGTCGAAAAGAAACACTTTCGGGTTTCGCACAATGGCCCTGCCCATGGCCACGCGCTGGCGCTGTCCGCCCGAAAGTTGCCTGGGATAGCGTCCGAGATAGGGAATTAGATCCAGGATTTCGGCCGCTCTCATGACCTGCTCCCGCCTGACTTCCTTGTCGATCTTGGCCAGGCGCAGACTGAAGCCCATGTTATCCTCCACCGTCATGTGGGGATAGAGCGCATAGCTTTGGAAGACCATGGCCAGGTCGCGTTGCTTGGGCGGCAGGTCGTTGACCCGTTTCCCGTCGATGAGGATGTCGCCGCGCGAAACCTCCTCCAGGCCGGCGATCATGCGCAGCAGCGTCGACTTGCCGCAACCGGAAGGACCGACCAGCACCACGAAGGAGCCGTCGTCAATCGTGAGATCGACGCCGTGGAGCACCTGCACGGAGCCGAAGAATTTGTCCACCGATTCAAGAACCACGGAAGCCATGTTCCCCCCCCTACATTCCGTCGCGTAGCCATTGTTGCCGGTCCGGTTCTATCCCTTGACCGCCCCCGCCGTGATTCCCGCCACCAGATAGCGCTCCAGTACGGAATAGATGGCCAGAACCGGAACCACCGCGATCACCGCCGCCGCCATCAATTCGTTCCACTGGACCTGGTATTCGCCCTTCAGCGTCGCGATGCCGACCGGAAGCACATACATGTCTGGCGAGGTTGTCAATACCAGTGCCCAGAGGTAGGAATTCCAGGCGATGAGAAAGGTGAACATCGCCACGGCGATAAGCCCGGGGCGGGCAAGGGGAAGAACCACCATCCTGAAGGTCTGCAGGCGGGTGGCGCCGTCCATGATTCCCGCGTCGTCAAGTTCCCTCGGGATGGCCCGGAAAAATCCGATCAGCATCCACATGGCGAAGGGTAGGGAAAAGGAAGTGTAGACCAGGATAAGGGCGGTGTAGGTGTTGAGCATTTTCCAATTCGCCATCAACTCGAAGAATGGCACCACCAACAGGGCTTCCGGGAGCATTTTAATAAAGATGAGCGCAAGGATGATCAAGATTTCGATGCGCACGGGAAAGCGCGTCAATCCGTATGCCGCGAAGGAGGCGAGAAAGAGGGAAAGCAGCGTCGTGCCTCCGGCGACGATCAGGCTGTTGAAGAAATAGGTGGCGATGGGGCGCGTCGCGAAAAGGTTGCGGAAGGAATCGAGGGTCCAGTTTTCCGAATAGAAGGTTGGCGGCGACTGGAACACTTCCGATGCCGGCTTGAAGGCGGTGTTGGCCATCCAATAAATGGGAAACAGCACGATGATCAGGGAGATTGTCAGGGTCGTCCAGGTCAGGACAGCGGCGAGGCGGCGTTGATTCACGGCTAGTCCTCCCGTGCTTTGCCCGGTTTGGTCGCTTTGAGGTAGAACATCGAGAAGATCAGGATGATGCCCAGAAGCATGACGCCCGCGGCCGAGGCCCGGCCGAAGTCATTCTGCACAAAGGCGGTATTGTAGATCATCACCGGAAGCACCTCGGTCGCCCTCACCGGGCCGCCCCCGGTCATGACCGAGATGACATCGAAGTGGCGGATGGTCGAGATGATGTCCAGGGTGGAGGCGACGACCAGGAGGTAGTGGAGATTCGGCAGGGTCACGTGGCGGAACTGTTGCCAGGGGCCGGCGCCGTCCATCGCCGCCGCTTCGTACTGCTCCTTCGGGATACCCTGGAGCCCGGCGAGCAGAATAAGCATGACGAATGGCGTACCCCGCCAGACATCCACCACTATGACCGAAAGGAGCGCCGCGTCGGGCTCTCCCAACCAGGCCATGAAGCCGTCGATAAGGCCCAGGCTGGAGAGGATGTGGTTGACGACACCGAATTGCGGCTCCAGAAGCCAGACCCAGATGATCGCCCCGATGGACGGAGCAACGATCCAGGGGGCGAGAAAACCGACGCGCATCAGGGTCTTGCCGCGCGCTATCCGGTTCAGCAACAAGGCCAGGCCTAGCCCGAGGAGCGTGTGCAGGGCGACGCAGACGGTGGTGAAGAGGGCGGATGTCCTTAGACTGTGCCAGAAGTCGGGCTTCGACAAAAGATAGATGTAATTGTCCAACCCGATGAAGGTGGATCGGAAACCGCGCACCCGATGCAAACTGGTCCACAAGGCGCGGATCAACGGCACGCTGATGAGAACGGCGATTAGCGCCATCCCAGGAATCAGGAAGTAGTAACCATGCCAGCGCTCTCGGCGAAGGCCGCTTTCCCGCCAGATCGATTTGCCGTTTTCCGCCATGGCGCCACCCTTAGGTCCTGTCAAAAAATAAGTACTGCGTGCTTAGACAAGAAATCGAGTCGCGGCAGTAAATTTTCGCCAGCGGTTGGGCAAAAAATTACGAGAGGGACGTTGTGGCGCAGTATAAACTTATAGGACTTATTTTTTGACGAGCCCTTATTGCCCCTATCCGGATCGAATTTTCCCCGCCTGCGGTTTCCTCCGGGGGATCGACCTTCAATGCCGAAGGGAAGTTCATTTCTCCGAAGGCGGATGCCGGGCGAACCGGGGGCACGCTCCCTCCGTGAAGTCCAAATCTTCGATTTGGACTTCACGGAGGGCTAGATGATTACGCCCGCAAGGCGGAAAACGTGATGCCGGAAGATGTTGAATCGGCGCTATTCCTCGTTGAGGCGCTCGGTCACCAGCTCGTCCAGTTCCCGAAATATTTCCTCCACCCGGTCGGGTTCCTGGAGCGCCTGCTGCACCGCGTTCACCACGTCGATCGTCGAGATTTGGGTCCAAGCCGCAACCGGAAGCGGAACGGTCATCGCCCGTTCGCCGATTTTCAGATAGGTCTGCACGATGGAGTCGTTCTTGACCTCGGGCATTTCCATGAGATCGCTGCGAAGCGGCATCCAATTGGCCATCAGCACCATCTGCACCGCCCATTTCGGCTCCAGCATGAACTTGACGAACTCCCATGCCTCCTTGGGATGCTTGGTGTTGACGGAAATGCTCACCGGGGTAACCTGGGCGACGGTCGTGTACTTGTCGCTGTTGATCGGCGGCATGCCCACCAGGATTTCGTCCTTTAGGGAGGGGTTGTCGCCCAGCACCTTGGCGATGCCCCAGTAGGCATTGCGCATGGTGGCGATCTTCTCCTGGGCGAAAAGGATGGTTTGCTCGTTGTAGTTCAAGGTGGCGGGACCGGGGGCCGTAACCTTGTGGCGAGACGCCAGATTAAGATAGAATTTGATGGCCTCCAGGGATTTGGGATCCTTGGCGAAGGTGGACTCGGTCAGATCCTCGTTGAAGGCCCGCCCTCCGTTGGAATGGATCCAACTAAGCAATGCGCGGGTGGTGGTGTCGGTCGGCCCGGCCATGATTGCGGTGGCCCAGTGGCCGGATCCGGTGAGTTTCTTGGCCCATTCGAGGTATTCATCCCAAGTGGAGGGGAGGCTGTCCGGATCGAGGCCGGCCTTTTTGATCATGCGCTTGTTGTATATTTCGGCGTAGATGCCGGCGTAATGGGGCATGCCGTAGAGTTCGCCTTCGTAACGGACGGAGGACAGGCTGCCATCCGGCCACACCGCCCTGTAGGACTCCGGCTCGGCGTCCCAAAGTTCCTGGAGCGAAAGCAGATAGCCGTCGGCGGCGGCGCTGGGAATCACCACCCCCACGATGTCGGGCGCCTGCCTGGCCCTGGCGGCGGTGACGAACTTGGTCCAGTTGTCGGCGCGCGCCACCATGATGACGTCGATTTTAATGTTGGGATGCAGCCTTTCGAACTCGGCCACCATTTCCTTCCAGATGGGGGCGTATTGGGCCTCGGAGGTCGCCGTGCACATCCACTGCAGGGTGATCTTCTCGGCGGCGACGGCGGGAAATGCGCCCGCGAGCAGGGTAATCGCGAGCAGACACCAGACCTGAAAGATTCGCGTAAATTGTCTTGTCATTGCGTTCTCCTAAATTGATAGGCTTGACAAACGCCACACGCGGAATCAATAAAGGAGCGAACCGCCGCGCTCCAGGCGCGGAATATTCGCCGCCTTTTCCTCGGGAAGGGCATTGAGGTCGGGTTCCAGGCCAAGGCCGGGGCGGCCGCTGAGATGGAAGTGGCCGTCGACGAGTTCTATGGGATGCGTGCTGACGGTGTCGCGCAGGGCGCGATCCGGTTCAATTTGCTCCAGCACGAGGAAATTGGGAGTCGCGGCCGCCAAGTGCATGGACGCCGCCGTGCATACGGGGCCGCCGGGATTGTGCGGGGCCACGGTGACCTGATAGGTTTCCGCCATCGCGGCGATGCGCCTGACCTCGGTGAAGCCGCCTCCGTGCATGAGATCCGGCTGGACCACGCGACAGCCCCCCTTCTCGAGCAGTTCACGGAATTCGTAGCGCGAGAGCAGGCGTTCGCCCACAGCCACGGGGATGGGGATTTCGTTTTGCAGGCGAGCGATGGCGCCGGGGTTTTCAAAGGGGAATGGTTCCTCGATCCAGGCCGGGCGGTAAGGCAGCATGGCATCGATCATGACGGGCGCCGTTCGCGGGGACAGCAGTTCGGAACATTCGATGTATATTTCCGCGCCGGGACCGGCGCCTTCGCGTGCGGCGGCCATCAACTCGCGCACCCTCTGGATGGCCCCGGCAAAATCCGAACGGAGTAGTTCGAAGTTGAAGGGACACCACTTGAATCCCCTGAACCCCATGTCGATCGCTTGGCGGGCGCGCTTGCAGGCGTCATCGGCGTCCTTCACGCCCTGCATCCAATGGCTGGCGTAGACGGGCAGCTTCGTGCGGTGGGGACCGCCGAACAGGCGGCAGAGGGGGACTTCGAGCCTCCTGGCCTCCATGTCCCACAAGGCAAGGTCGATAGCAGACATGGCGGTGGAATAGACGGCACCGCCACGCCAGCGCCACGCATTATACAACCTGTACCAATGGCGCTCCGCCCCCGTGGCCTCCTGTCCGACAAGGTGGTCGGCGTATTCCTTGATGGCGGCTAGTACCGGCGCGATGGGGCCATGGAGCGATCCTTCCCCCCAACCATGCACGCCATCGCTGGCGACGACCTTGACGAATACCCAGTCAATCCAGCCAATACAGTATTTTATCGTTTCAATTTTTGTGATGATTGGCGGCCCCATGGTTTCTCTCTTTTCAAAAAAAATCGAGAATGGCTCCGTGTTTATGCAATAATATTGGCGGGTGCGTTTTTAAGGTTGTTATTTTGAATCGTCTCAATTATATTTTATTCGCTTAAAATGCGCAAGTGTTTTTTCGGATTAATTTCATGGGATAGTTGCGGGGTTGCCGGAAAGTGTCGTTGGGGATGAATGATGCGAGATGTTGAACGGCCGACGATATTGAACGTGGCGCAAATAGCGGGAGTGTCCGTCGGATCGGTATCCAACGTTTTTAACGGAACCCGCCCGGTTAGCGACAAGCTCCGCCAGCGGGTGATGAACGCGGCGGAAACTCTGGGATACCGGGTCAATTCCGTGGCCCGGTCCCTGCGGCGCCAGCAGTCCAATGTCATCGGCTACTGCACGCCCAATTTGCGGACCACCTACTTGCTGGAATTGTACGAATATCTGGATGAAGCGCTGATGGCCGACGGCTACGAACTTTCCATAACCCTTGGCGACGACTTGCCGGAAAGGGAGCGGATGAAGGTGCAGGCTCTTCTCGGGCGGCAGGTGGACGGCCTCGTGCTTCTACCTAGCCCGAAACCGCAGAAAAGCCTCGACCTGCTGCACAAGTCCGGATTGCCGGTCGTTGTCATCGATCGCCTCGCCGAGGACGAACGGTTCATCTACGTCATCGCGGACAACCGGGAGGCCATGCATCGTCTGGCCGGGGCATTCCAGGCGGCGGGACATTCCCGCCTGCTTTTCATCGTACGGAGCATGGACATAGTCACCAGCCGCCACCGCCTTGAAGGGCTCGAACAGTGCGCCGTGGAGTCCGACGGGCTGCTCCGCTACGAAGTCGCCGTCTGGGATCCGGATCCGATCCGCTATGCCGCCCGGCTTCGCGCCCTGCTTGCGGGTCCCGCCGCTCCGACCGCCATTGTCGCCGGGAACAGCCGCGTCGCCCTGTGGACAATCCGCGCCCTGCAGGAGCTTGGCATCCGCTATCCCGACCATATCGCCCTCGCCACCTTCGACGATCCCGAATGGGCCGGCATTCTGACGCCTCCGTTGACGGCGGTGCGAACTCCGGCCCGCACCATAGCGACGCGCGCGTGGTCGCTATTAAAGGAACGGATTGACGGGGCGATCGGCGAACCGACCACCATTACGGTGAAAGCCGAAATTGTGGTCCGCGCGTCATGCGGAGGGATAAGGCCGGTTTGACGCCACCGGTTCGGGACGGCGGGGACTTTTATGGGTCTGCCCAAAAATAACTTATAGCATGTTTAGACAAGGAATCGAGCCGCGGCGGTGAATTTTCGCCCGTGGTTGGGCGAAAATTCACGAGAGCGGCGTTGGTGACGCGGTATAAACATGCTATAAGTTATTTTTGGACGAGCCCTAAATTTTCATCCGCGATTGGGCGAAA
>JAISYD010000142.1 GCA_031270145.1 Planctomycetota bacterium | reverse complement strand
GGGGCGTGAAGGTTTTCAATCCGGCCTTCGACGTCACGGATCACGAACTGATTAGCGGCGTCATCACCCAGCGCGGAGTGACCAAACCGCCCTTTGGCGAGGCTTTTGCCAAGATTTTCACGGATTGCGGCGCTTCCGGGACAATTTGCCCCGGGAATAAAACATCCGCATCATCGTTAATTTAGTCATTTTGACAAAATTTTATTTTATGGAATCATGGATGGAATGTCCGGTTTGTCGGCGAGGAAAAAAATCCGACAGTTGCCTTTGTCTAATTATTTGAAATGTGTACGGTTATAGTGGAGGCGGGCAATGCGTCGAAAATATGATATTTTCTCAATGGCGTTGGCATGACGTTTGCTATAATCCATCGGGCGGGAAATACATGGAGACCCGGTCCGGGCTCCATGATTTTCTTGGAGCCCGCCTTTGGCGAAGTTGAAAGGATAAGGCAAGTCTTGTTCCATTTAAACAATTGTCAGCAGGAGGAAAGCAGCTATGGCAGCCAAGAAACTGGTGTTCGCCTCAGAAGCCAGGGGCAAGATGCGGGACGGCGTGGAAAAACTGGCTCAGGCCGTCAAGGTCACCCTGGGACCGCGGGGGAGGAACGCCATTCTCGACAAGTCGTGGGGCAGCCCGACCATCACCAAGGACGGCGTATCGGTGGCCAACGAGGTTGAACTCATCGACAAGTACGAGAACATGGGGGCGCAGATGGTCAAGGAAGCCGCCTCCAAGACATCGGATAAGGCGGGCGACGGCACCACCACCGCTACAATCCTGGCCGAGGCGATTGTGGTGGAGGGCATGAAGAACGTTACTGCCGGAGCCAACCCCATGGCCATCAAGTCCGGCATAGACAAGGCGGTTAGGGCCATCACCTCCGAGGTCGAAAAAATCGCTCTGCCCATAAAGGGTAAAAAAGACGATATCGCCGCCGTGGCGGCCATTTCCGCCAACAACGACAGCCGCATCGGCAAACTTCTGGCCGACGCCTTTGAAAAAGTCGGCTCCGACGGGGTGATCACGGTCGAGGAGGGCAAATCCACCGAGACCAATATCGACGTGGTGGAAGGCATGCAGTTCGACCGCGGCTATCTGTCGCCTCACTTCATCACTTCCCCGGACAGTCTGGAATGCGTTTTCGAAAAGTGCGCCATCCTCATCTATGAGAAGAAAATCTCCAACGCCCAGGATCTCGTCCCGCTTTTGGAAGAGGTTTCGAAAGCCGGCGTACAGCTTTTGATTATTGCCGAGGATGTCGACGGGGAAGCCTTGGCCACGTTGGTGGTCAACAAGATGCGCGGCATCATCAACGTTTGCGCCGTCAAGGCCCCAGGCTTTGGCGATCGCCGCAAGGCCATGTTGGAGGACATCGCCATCATGACCGGCGGCAAGGCCATTTTCGAGGATCTCGGCATCACGCTTGACAAAGTGACGCTGAAGCAGCTCGGCAAGGCCCAGAAGGTGATTGTCGACTCCGACAACACCACCATTGTCAAGGGCGCCGGATCCGCCGCCGATTTGTCGGCCAGGATCAAGCAAATCCGCCGGGACATCGAGGCCACCACCTCCGACTATGATCGCGAGAAACTCCAGGAACGCCTGGCTAAGCTCGCCGGCGGCATCGCCCAGGTGAATGTCGGCGCCTCCACCGAGTCGGAGATGAAGGAGATCAAGGCGAGATTCGAGGACGCGCTCCACGCGACTCGCGCCGCCATCGAGTCCGGCACGGTTCCTGGCGGAGGCGTCGCCCTCATACGGGCAGCCGACAAGGCGCTTGACGCCGTCAAGCTCAAGGGCGACGAGCAGCTTGGCGTCGACATCGTCGCCAAGGCCGTAACCGCCCCCATCCGTCAAATTGCGGCCAACGCCGGAGCCGACGGCGCCGTGGTCCTCCGCAAGGTGCGTGTCGGCAAGGATGCGTTTGGCTACAATGCCCTGACCGGAGAATACGGCGATTTGAAAAAGATGGGAATCATCGATCCGGCCAAGGTGGTGGTGACCGCCCTGCGCAACTCGTCTTCCGTCGCTGGCCTCATTCTCACCACCGACTGCCTGATTGCCGAGGCTCCCAAGGAAGAGCGCGAATGCGGCGAATCCTGCGGCTGCGGCGGTTACGGCCACGGCCACGATCAAGAGGACATGGACTACTGAATAACCGGTTCGGCGATGCGCCATTCCGACAAAACAAGCGGATTGTCCGAAAATTGACGATGTTTCATTATAGGAGACAAGAAATGTCCAAAAAGGTTGAGAAGTGCTGCTGCGGCGGCAAGAAACTGCGCCCCCTTGACGACCGGGTGGTAGTCAGGCGCCTTGAAGCGGAGGAAAAGACCTCTGGCGGCATCATTCTCCCCGACAACGCCAAGGAAAAGCCCCAGCGGGGCGAAGTGATCGCCGTTGGCCCCGGCAAATTGCTTGATTCAGGCGTCCGCGCCGTTCCCGACATCGCGGCCGGAGACACGGTTCTCTTTGGCAAGTATTCCGGCACCGAGGTTAAGGTTGATGGCGAGGAATTCCTCATAATGCGTGAAAACGACATCCTAGCCAAGCTGTAGGCCGCCAGCGGCCCGGAGCGCATTCAAAAACGGAAAACGGTTAAGGAGCTGAACAATATGCCAGCAAAACAACTCATTTACGGCCAGGACGCCAGGCAGAAAATTCTCGCCGGCGTCACCAAGCTGTCCCGGGCCGTCAAGTCCACTCTCGGGCCCACCGGCCACAACGTGATTTTCGAAAAAGGCTTTGGCAATCCCACGATCACCAAGGACGGGGTCACCGTGGCCAAGGAAATCAAGCTGGAGGATCCCTTCGAGAATATGGGCGCCCAGCTTATCCGGGAAGTCGCGAACAAGACCGGGGACGTCTCCGGCGACGGGACCACCACGGCCAGCATCCTGGCCGAGGCGATCTTCGCATCGGGATTGAAGGCGGTATCCTCCGGCGCCAATCCCATGGAGGTGAAGCGCGGGGTGGAGAAGGCGGTGGGGGCGGTGGTGGAAAATCTGAAAAAGATGTCCCGCCCCTGCAAGAAGGTCGAGGACATTTCATCCGTTGCCGCCATTTCCGCCAACAACGACAAATCCATTGGCGACATCATCGCTAAGGCCATGGACAAAGTCGGGATTGACGGGGTGGTCCAGGTCGAGGAAGGAAAAACCATCGACACCACCGTGGATCTGGTCGAAGGCATGCGTTTCGACAAGGGGTACCAGAGCCCATATTTCGTCACCAATGCCGCCAGCATGGCATGCGAACTCGAAAATCCCTATATTCTCATATATGAGAAGAAGATTTCGAATTTGCGCGAATTTCTGCCCATTTTGGAACAGGCCGCCTCAACCGGGAAGCCCCTGCTCATCATCTCGGAGGAGGTAGAGACGGAGTGCCTGGCCGCTCTGGTCATCAACCGCATCCGCGGTACCCTGAACGTGTGCGCCGTCAAGGCCCCGGGCTTCGGTGATCGCCGCAAGGCCATGCTTGAGGATATCGCCATCCTCACCGGCGGCCAGGCGATTACCGAGGATTTGGGCGTCAAGCTGGAAAATGTCAAGCTGGAGCAGCTTGGCCGGGCCAAATCCGTGTCGGTGGACAAGGACAACACCACCATTGTCGAAGGAGCCGGCGCCAAAGCCGACATAAAATCGCGGGTGGAACAGATCAAGAACCGCATTGAGGCTACCACCTCCGACTACGACCGCGAAAAACTCCAGGAACGCTTGGCTAAGCTTTCGGGCGGAGTGGCGGTGGTGTCGGTTGGCGCCGCCACCGAGGCCGAGATGAAAGAAAAGAAGGCCAGGGTCGAGGACGCCATGCACGCCAGTCGCGCCGCGGCGGAGGAGGGCGTGGTTCCCGGCGGCGGCGTGGCGCTTCTTCGTTGCGCGTCAGTCATCGAGGCGATCCGTTCCAGCGCGGTGGGAGACGAGAAGATTGGCGTGGATATTTTGGCCAAAGCCATACGTTCGCCCATCATCGCCCTGGCCGAGAACTCCGGCCTGGACGGATCGGTGGTGGCGGCCGAGGTCGAGGAACTCAAGGATGCGAACCGGGGATTCAACGCCCTTACCGGTGAATATGTCGATATGATTAAGGACGGCATCATCGACCCGACGAAAGTCACCCGCCTGGCGCTGCAAAACGCCGCTTCCATCGCCAGCCTCCTTCTGACCATCGAAACCATGGTCACCGAGGTCAAGGACGGCAAAAAGAAAAACGTCGAAGTCGGGGCAATATCCTGATTCCGGCGATCGCCTGGCGTCATTGCGCATCCCCCGGTTCCGGCCTGCCGGGCCGGGGTGATGCTTTAAGGTGCTATAATGGCCAAAAAACGCGACTATTACGCTGTTCTCGGGGTGGATCGAAACGCCAACCAGGAAGACATCAAGAAAGCCTACCGCAAGCTGGCAATGCAATACCACCCGGATCGCAATCCGGGCGACAAGGCGGCCGAGGGAAAGTTCAAGGAGGCGGCTGAGGCGTACGAGGTCCTGCACGATCCCGACAAGCGCAAGCGCTACGACATGTACGGCATAGAGGGACTGGGCGGCGCCGATGGCCAGGGCGCCCCCAATTTCTCGTCCATGGAGGATATTTTCAGCCAATTCGCCGATATCTTCGGCGGCGGCTCCGGCGGCTCCATATTCGAGGGGGTTTTCAGCAGCGGCTTCGGTCAGGGACGCAGGGCCGGCGCCAGCCTGAAATGCCGGGTCAACATCACCTTCGAGGAATCGGCGGCCGGCGCCACCAAGACGATTGAATTGCGACGGAAGGAAATATGCTCCTCCTGCCGGGGATCCGGATCGGCTTCCGGAACCAAGCCCCGCAATTGCCCGACCTGCGGGGGACGCGGCCAGATTTACCGTAGCCAGGGCTTTTTCTCGGTGGCCCAGACCTGCCCGTCCTGCCACGGCAAGGGGACAACCATCGACAAACCCTGTCCCGCCTGCGGCGGCGACGGACGCGAGTCAAAGGTGGTGCGGATTAAGGTCAGTATCCCGGCCGGCATCGAGGACGGTACGCGCTTGCGCATACCGGACGAGGGTGAACCCTCCGACTCCGGAGGCCAGCGGGGCGATCTTTATTGCTATATTTTCGTGGCGGAGCATGATTTTTTCACCCGGCAGGGCGATGACGTGGTTTGTCAAATACCCATCACTTTCTCGCAAGCCGCGCTCGGCACCGAACTTGAGGTGCCTACCCTGAAGAACAAGGCCAGGGTCAAAATTCCGGCCGGAACGCAGAGCGGACAGGTGTTCCGCCTCAGGGGACTCGGGTTCCGCCGCTTCCGCGACAAGACGGAAGGCGATCAGATCGTGCAGGTGGTGGTCGAGACGCCGAAGAAGCTCACCCAGCGTCAGGAGGAATTGTTCCGCGAACTGGCGGCCCTGGATGAAACCTATGTTTCGCCCCAGCGCAAGGGGTTTATGGACAGGTGGAAGGATTATTTTTCGGATTCGTGACGCGGAGACGACATACGCATGAACTCAGGCAAAGGATATGCAAGCAGGCGAAAGGCCACCCGCCCATTCATGCCGGTGCGCGGCAAGCGGCAGCCGCCCCTGCCGCGCCAGGAAGATGAAAAAGTCATGCGGGTGGGCGACGCCGACATGCTGGATGACGCCTCTGGCCCCGGCGCCCATGACGCCAGGCGCTCCGCCGAGTCCAACGCGGGCGCTTCGGACATCAAGGCGGTTCTGGCCGAGCGCGACGGCTATCTTGAATTGGCCAGGCGGGAGCGGGCCGATTTCGACAATTACCGCAAGCGCGTCGAACGGGACATCAAGCAGATCAAACTGGAGAGCCTGGGTTCCTTTCTCCGGGATTTTTTCGGTCCGCTGGACGACATGGATCGGGTCCTGGCCGAAAGCGCCAAAAGCGAGTCCTTCGATTCGCTCCTGACCGGCGTCCGTCTGATGCGGGAAAATTTTTGGAAGGCGCTGACCAGGGCCGGGGTGAAGAAGATCGACGCTAAGGGCAAGCCGTTTGATCCGGCCAGGCATGAGGCGATGACGACGCTCCCCTCCGGCGATCTGCCGCCCAATACGGTGCTTGAGGTTTATGACAACGGGTACGAGTTGGATGGATTCATTCTCCGGCCGGCGCGAGTGGTGGTGAGCCGCCCGCCGGACGCGTAATTTTCTCGGAAAGGCGGGTTATGCCAACTTATGAATATGAATGCGGGAATTGCGGACATTCCTTCGAGGAATTTCAATACATGAGCGACAAGCCGCTCCGGAAATGCCCCAAGTGCGCCAAGCTGAATCTCGTCCGCCTCATAGGCGCCGGCGCCGGCATCATTTTCAAGGGCAGCGGTTTTTATGAGACCGACTACAAACGGAAGGGCGAGGCGAAACCAGCCGACAAGCCATCATCCGACAAGGGATCGGACGCGAACAAGCCGGACGCCAAGGCGCCTGCCGCCTCCGGCGACGCGCCTTCCGCCGCCAAGCCGCCGGCGGCATCCGAAGTGAAGCCGGCCAAAGCCTCCTGACGTGCTGCTGCCTAACGCTTCCGAGGCGGCCGCTTCCTACGATGTCGTCGTTGTCGGCGGCGGGCTTGGCGGCATGACCGCCGCCAAGCGTCTGGCCGACTCCGGGCGCTCGGTTCTGCTTTTGGAAAGCCATTCCAGGCTGGGAGGATATGCCACTTGGTTTCGCCGCCAAGGGCACATTTTCGATGTGGCCCTGCACGCCTTCCCGGTGGGCATGGCGAAGACGCTCCGGAAATACTGGAGCCGCGAATTGGGCAAGGGAGTGATGCCGCTTCGGCGCATCCGTTTCGAAAATCCCGAATTTTCCTTCACCACCACTTTCGAGGCCGGCGATTTCAAGCGCATCCTGCGTGAGCGCTTTTCCATCCCGGACCGGCAAAGCGACGCCTTTTTCCAGACTTGCCGGGATATTGATTATTTTCAGGGGACGGGAGAGACGGTGGGGCAATTCCTGGAGCGCCACTTTCCAGGACGGCTGGACGTGGCCCGGGTTCTATTGGAGACGGTGACTTACGCCACCGGAGCCAATCTTGACGACCCGGCCATGGTGTACGCCATTGTGTTTTCCAATTTCACCCGGCAAGGTACCTGTTCCTTCCGGGGCGGCACCGACTTCCTCCTGGCGGAGATGCAAAGGTTGCTTCTGGCCTCCGGGGTTGATATCGCCCTTAACGCCAAGGTTCGCGCCATCCGGGTGGAGAACGGCAAAGTTGCCGGCGTGTCGGGCGACGGCTTCCAGGCTGCCGCCGGGGTGGTGGTGTCAAACGCCAATTTGAAGGCGACGTGCCTCGAACTGGTCGACATGGATCGTCTTTGCCCCTCCTTCGCGGCCGAGGCGCGCGCCATACCGCTTTCCGTCTCGGTGGCCCAGGCATACCTGGGGATACGGCCGGGCGAGACCATCCCCAAGATTGCGGACATCCTATTTTCGTCCCGGGAGCCGCGTTACAACGCGGCGGCATTCCGGGCCTTTCCGCCCAAGAGCATCAGTTATTCCTTTTACTATCCCTACTGCATCCGGCCGGATTACGGCGGGACGGAGATAGTCGCCTCCATGTGCGCCGATTACGCCGATTGGGACAATATCTCCGCTGATGAATACCGGCGGCGTAAGGAGACGCTGATCCGCTCCGTGCTTGACGATCTTTCCCGCTACCTCCCCGGCATCGACGGCAAACTCGATTACGTCGGGGCCGCCACCCCAAAAACCTTGGAGCGTTATGCCGCCCATTGGCTAGGCGCCAGCTTCGGCAGCAAATTCCCCGGCTTCCTGGCGGCCGAGAAACTGCCTTCGGTGATTGGCGGGCTTTTCCATTGCGGCTCCCAGGGAATCCTCATGTCGGGTTGGCTGGGTTCGGCCAATTGCGGGGCGCTGGCGGCCGGCAAGGCCGAGGCGTTCATAGTCAAGGATTGTCCCCGATGAGCAAGGGTTGGCTGGCCATAGTCCTCCACGCGCATCTCCCCTACGTCAGACATCCCGAGCATGACAATTTCCTGGAGGAATTGTGGTTTTACGAGGCTATGGCCGAGACCTACCTGCCGCTCCTGCGGATGCTCAGCCGCCTTGAGGACGACGGCGTCGACTACAAGCTGCTCCTGAGTTTGTCGCCCACGCTGGTCGCGATGATGGAGGACGAACTGCTCCAAGAGCGTTTCTCCCGCCATTTGGGAAAAGTCGTCCGCCTTGCCGATCAGGTGGAGGGGCAGGCCCCGGTCGGCTCCCAACGCCGGCGGCTGGCCCGCTTCCACGCCGATTTCTATCGTGATGCCCTGTTTTGGTTCGAGGAAAAATGCGGTCGCCGGGTGGCGCCGGCCTTCGCCGGCCTCGCCCGCCATGGCAATTTGGATATCATCGCTTGCGGCGCCACGCACGGTTTTCTGCCGATCCTGAGCCAAAATCCGGCGGCGGTGCGGGCGCAAATCCTGGCGGCCCGGGACTGCCATCAAATGACCTTCGGCTTCCGGCCGGATGGATTATGGTTGCCGGAATGCGCCTATTATCCCGGAGTGGAGAAATTCCTCGCCGAAGCCGGCTTCGCCTACTCCTTCCTCGACTCCCACGGCATCGAGAACGCCGATCGCGCTCCGGCGCGCGGCCTTTACGCCCCGATATGCACCCGCGAGGGGGTGGCGTTCTTCGGCCGCGACCGGGAGACCAGCCTTCAGGTATGGTCGGCCGAACAGGGTTATCCCGGGCATCCGGACTATCGGGAATTCTATCGCGACATGGGTTTCGAGCTGCCGGCGGAGCAACTGGCCGAGTTCATCATCGACAAGCGTATACGCGTCAACACCGGGCTCAAATTCAACCGCATCACCTCGCGCCAGGGAGGGGAGAAGGATTTCTACTATCCCGAAGCCGCCCGTGAGCAGGCGGCCCGGCACGCCGAGCATTTTTTGGAAACCCGGCTACGCCAGATGGAGCGCCTGACCCAAGACAGAGATGAACGTCCGCCCCTGATTGTCGCTCCGTATGATGCCGAGTTGTTTGGCCACTGGTGGTTCGAGGGACCGCTGTTCCTCGACTACGTTTTCCGGAAAATCCACTATGATCAAGAGGTGGTGAAGTGCCTGACCCCGGCCGGCTATCTGCGGCTGTTCCCGGAAAACCAGCATGCCAATCCGGCCGGTTCCAGTTGGGGCGGGAACGGTACCTACGAATTCTGGATTAACCCCGACAACCAGGACATCATCCCCATGCTGCACCAGGCCGCCGATCGCATGGGCGAGGCGATTCTTGATCTATCGTCCCCCGAATCGCTCCGCAAATGGGAAGGAAAGGACGGAGGGGATGACGTCCTCGGCCCGGCAAACGAGGCGGCCAAACAAATGTTGCGCGAACTCATGCTGGCCCAAGCTTCGGACTGGCCTTTTATCATCCGCGCCGGGACCTGCCAGGATTACGCCCGCCGCCGTTTGCGGGATCATCTGAACCGTTTTTGGGCGCTTAGCCGGATGCTGGCCGAGGGCTGGGTGGATGCCGACGTCCTCGCCGCCATCCAGCAGGCCGACAATATTTTCCCGAACTGCGATTTGAACTGGTATAGGGCGGATCTCTAGCGGCCGAATCTTCGGGCCAGCTCGTCCCAACCTATGCGGATGGCGGTCGGGCGTCCGTGGGGGCAGGTCGGGAGTTGCCCTTGGTTGAAGAAGCGATCCAGCAGGGCAAGCATTTCCTCTTCCGGAAGGTTATGCCCAAGTAAAACCGAGGAACGGCAGGCGAGAGAGGCAAGCAATCTGTCGTGGAACGCCGTGACGATGGTTTCCGCTTCTCCCAGATCGGCCAGTACCTGGCGCAAAAGGTTTTCCACCTTGCCGGCCGGCAGGAATTCCGGATGGACGGTTATCCGCAGGCGGTTGGGTTCCGGACAATGCGCTTCGAAGCCGTATTCGGCAAGCTGCGGCGCCGCCTTGACGGCGGCGGCGGCCTCGGCCGGGTTGAGGTGCATATCCAACGGTAAAAGCAGGCGTCTGGATACGGCGCCGCGGCGTTTTTCCTCACGCAAGCGATCAAAATTCCAGCGCTCGTGCAAGGCATGGGGGTCTACTAGCAGTATGCCGTCCGGACTGTCGATCAACAGGTATTTGCCGCCAGCCTGCCCAAGTATCCGGTGCTGGCCGGCCGGCCCCAGCCGCAGGCCGTTGCCGGCGTCGCCGCTGTCCCGGGATGGTTCGGGTTCCGGCCGGCTTGCCGCGGTTTGAGCCGGCAAGGACGGATCGCCGTTGTCGGCGGCCGGGTGGAGGCGATCCCGCATCGCCTCCAGGTCAACCTCGGAAAAGCCTGAATGGCGTGAGGCGGCCAGCCGGGCCGGCAGATCCAGGCGCGCCTGACCGCCGGTTTCGTCCATCCGGGGATTGCCGCCAGGCAGCGGAGCGGGAAGGCGGGTGGCTGAAACGCCGCTTTCGGCTTCCGGAGCGGCATGGGTACTGGCTGCCGATTTCGTCAATCCGTATCCGGCCAGGCTGGTGAAAGTAGTGGTGGCGCCAAGGCGGATCAGCGCTTCCCGGATGGCCCGTTTCACTCCGCCGATAACCAGCCCCTCCCGCTCGAAGCGGACTTCCTCCTTGGCGGGATGTACGTTCAGGTCGACCTTGGCCGGATCCAAATCCAGATTCACGATGGCGAAGGGATATTCGCGGGGCGGCAGCGTCCCCTGGAAGGCATCGCCGATGGCCCGGGCCAAGGCGGGGCAGCGGATCCAGCGTCGATTGATGAGGATGTAGATTTCCCGGGAGTTTTTGACGCTCCTTGGCGGCTTGGCGAAGAAGCCGGACACCGCCAGCCCGTCGGAAACGTCAAGGTCGAAGGGAATCAGATTCCTGGCCGCCTCCCGGCCGAAGATTTCGGCGGCCCGCTCAAGTTGGCTGGCGGTCGGCTGGGCCGACAGGACGATGCGGTTGTCGGCCTGGAGCCGGAAGGCGACGCCTGGATTGCCAAGGGCTAGGCGGCAGAGGATTTCTCCGCTGCGCGAATTTTCGGAGGATGGCTGCCGCAGGAATTTGCGTCTGGCCGGCGTATTGAAAAAAATGTCGCGCACTTCGACCCGGGTGCCGCGGCGAGGCGGGGCGGGGGAGAGGCGCACCGACCGTCCGCCATCCACCGTTATTTCCCGACCCTCGCTCCCGCCTTCCAGGCAGGTGGTCACGCTGAGGCGGCTGACCGAGGCGATGCTCGGGAGCGCCTCGCCCCTGAAACCGAAGGTGGCGATGCGGAAAATGTCGTCCACGTCCTGGATTTTCGAAGTGGCGTGGGGTTGGATGGAAAGGACGAGATCCTCTTCGTCCATGCCGCAACCATCGTCGGAAACCCGGATCAGGCGGTGTCCGCCGCCCTCAAGCTCGACTGTCACTTGCCTGGCGCCGGCGTCGATGGCGTTCTCGGCCAGTTCCTTCACCACCGAGGCCGGCCTTTCGATTACCTCGCCGGCGGCGATTTTGTTCCGGACCGTCTCCGGCAGCAAGATGATTTTGCCCAAACTAGTCCTCTGGATGGCTGGCGAACCAACGCCTGGCCTGGTTGATGTCGCCGACCACCTGGCGCGCCAATTCGGATTCCCGATCGAAGCGCATGACGTCCCGGATCTTTTCGCTGAAAATCACTTCAACGGCCTGTCCATAGAGGTTGGCGTCAAAATCAAGGAGGTGCGTCTCGATGACAAAATCGGAAAGTCCCGATTCGATTTCGGTCTCGGTTGGCGGGCGGCCAATATTGGTCAGCGACGGCAACGCTTGTCCGGCGACTCTGGTCCGGGTCAGATAGACGCCGGGCGGGGGGCGGAGTTCGTGGTGCGGATCCAGGTTCAAGGTGGGGAAGCCAAGCTTTCGGCCGCGTCCCTGGCCGCGCACCACCGTTCCTTCCAGCGAAAAGGGCCGGCCGAGGAATTCGGCCGCCCGTCTCAGATCGCCTGTCCGCACCGCCAGCCTGATGGCGGTGCTGCTGACGATGGCGCCGTGGATCGGCAGAGCCGGCGCGGTCAGGATGCGCATATCCCAATCCCTGGCCCAGAGGGACAGGGAACGGGCGTTGCCATCGCGGCCGCAGCCGAAAGAGGCGGTCTCGCCCATGACCACCGCCCGGGCGGCGAGGCGGCGATGAAAAAATTCCCCGGCGAAATCGCGGCCGGACATCCGCGACAACTCCTGGGTGAAGGGCAACAGCCATATCGCGTCTAGGCCGGCTTCTTCCAACCGGCGAAGTCTGGTGTCCAAACTGCAAATGCCGGGCGGGGCGGCCCGGCCGAGGGCGGCCCGGGGGTGCGGTTGGAAGGTAATGGCGAGGGCCGGGGCGGATATTTTTCTGGCGGCGGCCAGAAGAACGTTTATGATCGCCCGATGTCCCAAGTGTACGCCGTCGAAAACGCCCAGGGCAACCGCTGGGCGGGCGCCGGCAAGAGGGTGATGGTCGTTGGCTCCGAATAGTGCCATATTTATCCTGGCGCCGATTCCGGCTTGAAAGCGCCTTTATGAACAGTTTTTCATTGACCGGGTTGCTGGTCTGGTATGCGGTGTTTTTGTTTTCCGCCACCTTGCACGAAGCGGCGCACGCCTTCGCCGCGGCCCGGGGAGGCGATTTCAGCGCCTATAACTCCGGGCAGGCCACCTTGAACCCCCTGCCGCACATCCAACGGGAAAAAATCGGCATGGTGATCGTTCCCCTGCTCAGTTTCATCCTCAACCGGGGGAGTTGGATGATCGGCTGGGCCAGCGCCCCCTTCAACCCCTTCTGGGCGGCGCGCCGCCCCCGCCGCGCCCTTTTCATGGCGCTGGCCGGACCGGCGGCCAACCTGCTCCTGGTGGCTGTCTCCTGGATCGCGATGGCGCTTGGCCTGAGCCTGGGCTTTTTCCGTCCCGGCTACTTGTCTGAAGGTTTTTTGCTGGTGGCGCCGACCTCCGGAAGCCCCCTGGCCTGGGCTCTTGCCGCCATCCTCGACATATCCTTCCAACTGAACGTTCTGCTCCTGGTCTTCAACCTCATGCCGCTGCCGCCCATGGACGGTTCGGAAATCTGGTTCCTCCTCGTCAAATCGGAGGAGGAGCGTCTACGCTGGCGGGAGCTGTTCTCCAGCTACTCGCTGATCGGGCTGCTGGCGGCTTGGCGGCTGTTTCCCTGGCTGTTCCAGCCGGTGTTCACGATTCTGATCAGGGCCTTGTCCTACTTCGCCTGATGGCTGTTTCATTCCGGCCTCCCGCCCGCCGCCAAGCGCATTCCCAGCGTCTCGACCCGCCGCACCAGCTGGAAGCCTAGGCTTTTGGCGAAGTCCCGCCCGCCGGCGTCGGCCAGGGACAGCGACGCCTCAATCCGGACATGGTCGGAGCCGCGCCGGGCGAGTTCCGCCAAGGCCAGAACCGCCAGTTTCCGGCCGATGCCGCGCCGGCGCCAAGCCGGCCGCACCGCCACGTAATGCAATTCATTGACGCAGGGGTTGACGCAGGCGGCGCCGGCCAATTCCTCGCCGTCGCGGGCCAGCCAACAACAGTCCATCAGTTCAATGCTGCTGAAATAGAAGTCATCCGCCGCCATCAGCTCGTCCTCTAAGCTTGAAACAGGAAGAAGCGCCTGGGCGGCGGCTTGGTTTTCCGGCGCCAGGGTCGGGCCGTAGACTTCCAAAAGCAGGGGTCCGAGCCTGCCCTGATCGGCAAATCCGGCCCGTCCAAAAACAATATCCAAGGCGGGTCAGACCTCCTTGGGATTGACGAAAGGCATCATTTTGCGTAGTTTCCGGCCAACCGTCTCGACCGGATGCTCATGGTCGCGCTCCCGCATCTTCCGGAGCACGGGGGTGTTCACTAGGCACTCAAGCAGCCATTCGCGGGCGAACGAGCCGTTCTGTATCTCCTCCAGTATCTCCCGCATGGCTTCGCGGGAGGCTTCGCCGACCACCCGCGGTCCCCGGGTGTGGCCGCCGTATTCGGCGGTGTCGGAGACGGAATAATTCATGTAGCTCAAGCCGCCCTGGTAGAAAAGATCGACAATCAACTTCAGTTCGTGCAGCACCTCGAAATAGGCGATCTCCGGCTGATAGCCGTTGTCCAGCATAATTTCGAAGGCGCTGCGCACCAGTTCGGACACCCCGCCGCAGAGGACGGTCTGCTCGCCAAAGAGATCGGTCTCGGTTTCTTCCCGGAAGGTGGTTTCGATGATGCCGGCCCGGGCGCCGCCGATGCCTAGCCCGTAGGCCAGGGCGATTTTTTTGGCATTGCCGGAATAATTGTTGTGGATGGCGACTAGACAGGCCACGCCCGCGCCCTTCTCGAATTCGGAGCGCACCAGGTGGCCGGGGCCCTTGGGCGCGATCATGGAAACGTCTACCTGGTCGGGCGGGGTGATTTGGCCGAAATGGATGTTGAAGCCGTGGGAAAACATCAGGGTTTTCCCCTCTTTTAGGTGGGGCAGGATGTCCTGGCGGTAGATCGCGGCTTGATGCTGATCCGGCAGCAGCATCATGATGATGTCGGCCTGCTCGGCCGCCTCGGCCGCCGTGTGCACTTTGAAGCCGTGCTCTTCCGCCAGCCGGGCGTTCTTGCTGCCCGGGCGGTTGGCGATCACCACTGTGAAGCCCGATTCGCGCAGGTTCTGGGCATGGGCGTGTCCCTGCGAGCCGTAGCCGATGACCGCGATGGTTTTGCCCTCGAGGATAGCGCGATCCACATCCTTTTCGTAATAAATCGTTGCCATTCCGTCGCTCCTGTTCTAAGAGACCGTGTCCGAACCGGCGGACCGCTAGCCGCCGTCGCGCCAAGTCAAGGCGAAGAATGCAGTATAGCGCCGCGCCCCGGGCCGGTCAAGTTGAATGAAAGGTTTTCCATTGCCAGCTCTCTCGTATCCAGGATTTTCGCCGCCGGCTCCGGAAAGAGGATCGGCTTTGCGCGGCGGCTGGACTTCGGCGTTGGCGGTCGGGTTCGGCGCCGTGTCGCGCGTCTTGACGGCGCGATTGAGGGAAAATTCAAATAAAGTCTTGCTTTTCCCGGCCATTAATGCTTCATTCATGACGGGATGTCTCCGTGAAAGGGCAAGAAACGGACCACATCCTTCATATGTGGCCGGTTACGGAGATTCCTTGCGCTTCTGGCAATGAATTTGAGGAACCGAAATTTCAAATGGCTTCGCTATAACGCCTAATCGGCGCCGCGGAGTGGACTCCCTTCATGAGGAGGATACGCCAAAATGCGGGAAGATATGTTTCAGCCCGAAATTGAGACCATGTCCCGCGATCAATTGGCCGCGCTTCAATTGGATCGCCTGAAAGCCGTCGTCAAGCGCGTCTACGGGAAAAACCCGGCCTACCGCGAGCTGTTCCAAAAGGCCGGCGTGGCTCCGTCCGACATCCGCGACCTGTCCGATCTGTCCAGGCTCCCCGGCATTGACAAGGAGTCGCTCCGCCTCGCCTATCCGGCCGGCTTTCTCTGCGACGACATCGGAAACATCCGCGAAATGCACATGTCGTCGGGCTCGACCGGCACGCCCATCGCTATGCTGTACACCCAGGACGATCTGGAGCAATGGGCCGAGTGCATGGCGCGCTGTTA
>JAISYD010000138.1 GCA_031270145.1 Planctomycetota bacterium | reverse complement strand
CGTCGGGGCTACAGCCAGTATGACTCGTCGAATGAAAGCCCCTGGGTGGACGAGAACCTGGGCTACAACTACAACCGCTTTGACGACGACGCCTCCTGGCGCAAGGACAAGCGGGAGCTGAATCCCCACAAGTTTAATCGCTACGTGAACAACGAGCCGGTTTACAAGGAAAGGGTGCTTTCCGGCGACTCGTCGGGCGAGCCCTTCGAGTGGACCGACGGGAGCATCCTGTTCTCGGGCGATCAAATGGCCGAATTGGCCTGGATCGAGGAGGGGATGGCGGCGTTGGCTAGCGGGTTGGATTGACGGTTTTCCCTGGCAATCCCGGCCTCAGCGAGAGGCCGGGAGAAGGGGGTTTATATGGCTTCGGCGGTTGACTACAGCAAGCTGTTCAAGGATTATGAGGCGCTGGCCGACCACATCATGCTTGACGCGGAAGAACAGGACGGGGAATTGGCCAGGCTGACGGAGGAAGGCAAGGCGGAGGGCATGGAGATGTCCTGCGACCTTGTGAAGAAGGCGGAAATGGCGAGGGAAAAGGCGCAAGGGCGGGGGATGGAGCGTTGACGCAAAGAAAGGGGAATGGCGATGGCAGCCGCCGAACAGGTCATGACGGAAGGGGAATACCGGGAGTTTTGCGCCAGGGAAGTCTATCTGCACGGCAAGGATCGCACTTTCACCAGGGATGAGATAGATGAACTGGATCGGCTAAAAGACGCGGCCAAGGAAAGAGGAGATGAGGAGGAGTACTTGCGGCTAGCCAAGATCATCCCTCTCGATCCCGATGTGGCGATGGCTGACAAGGAGGTTTATGGGAAGGAGCATTTGCTTTCGATGGGATTTGATTTGACGGAAGCGGATTTGAAATGGGGCGAAGGCTGGCTGGACGAGGACAATGGCTAAAAAACCTCTGGAAGAAGAAGCATTTTTAATCCTTGCCGATGAAATGAGGCGGGCTACTGTCAAATCCCGGGAAACCGCGGCGATGCGGCGGGCCGACGAGGCCAGGCGGCGGATGGCCGGCTACATCCTGGAGAGGATGGACAGGGCCGGCCGGGTTGAGGATTTGATCCGGCAGGAAATGGTCTTGCAAAAGATGGATTTGCTGGCGGCGCAGTCGGAGCAGGATCGCAAGAGCATTGATTGCGCCAGGCTCGACTACCGGCAGATCGACGCCAGCATTAGGCAAATGCGCCGGAATCCGGACGAGTATTTCCGCGGCAACATGGCCATGCGGGAGATCGGCGGGGATTTCAGGAGGTTTCCCCGGAGCAGGGGATTGCGGCAGTTGGCGGCGAACCGGGCCAGGTTCCGGGACCGGGCGGCGTTCCTCCCCGGAAGCGAGAGCGTGATTTGGTACGCCAGGGTTAGGCTGGCGGACAAGACGGAGGTAATGCTTCGGAAGCTGCACCGGGAGTTGGCGGAGAGCTTCGAGCGCAAGCTGGAGACGGCGAAGGGCCTGGGGCAGGGACGGGAACTGGGTCTGGCCAGGGAGCGGTAGGGGGCGTCCGGAATGGGGTTTTTGGAAACTGGCGAGGCTTTCATTCACGGCAAACGCCGCGATTTCACCATTGCCGAGGTTGACCGGATGCTTGACCTGATCGACGCGGCGGCGGAAAGGCGGGATTGGGGCGAGGTCAACCGCCTGGGACATATCCTCCCCCTGGATCCCGACACGGCCATGACGATCAAGCGGGTGCATGGCAAGCGGGGGTTGCTCGAAATGGGATTTGATTTGACGGAAGCGGATTTGAAGTGGGGCGAGGGCTGGCTGGATCGGCCGGACGAATAGGAAGGGGATCGCCAATGCTTGAACGGCGCGACGCATGGCATTTATTGGTGGTGGTGAACGTTCTCCAATCAAATCTGAATACGCGGCGCAAGCTGCTGGCCCAGACGCGCGAGGCGAGGAAAAGCCTGCTCACCGATCAATGTTTCGCCCAGGCCCTGGTCGAGGTGGCCAGACGGGAGACCAATCTGGAAAACCTGGTGAAGCTGGAGGCGCAGCTCCAGGAGGCCGAATACCGGGAACTTGAGCATAAGACTAGAATATACAACAAGTTGCACAGCAATGTGCTGGACACCTATGACCAAGTTGAAAAGAAGCGAAAGACGCGGGTTATTGCGATGGACGCGTTGGCGGCGGCCAACGGCTGAAACTGGCGGTATTATTTCTGGAGATTATTGATGGATATGCTGGACTTTTATGACCGGATCGAGGCGCATCCGGAATTGGAGGGGGTTGGCGTCAATTTGCGGGTGGAAAAGCCGGGCCTGGTGGTGAAGCATGGCAGGAGCGGCTTGATGACCTTGTTGCCGCTGGAAACCGTCAAGGGGCAGGAGTGGCCGGTTTTGGAGGCGATATTGGTTGGCCGGCGGGACGCCTGCCCGCTGGATCACATGTCGAGGGTGGTCGGCTATTTCAGCCGGATCGAAAACTGGAACAAGTCGAAGTTGGGCGAGTTGAAGGATCGCCACAAGGGCGATTACGCCTGCCTGGAGGATTTGGAACAAGCCAATGTCCCGGAAAGGCCGGCGGTCGAGGCCGGCATGTCCAGGTGACGGGGAAGGGGATCCAATGCGGAAGATTTTATTGGGATTAGTGGTTTTTTCGCTTTGCCTGGCGGCCGGAGCGACCGATTTCCAGTTGCAAGCAAAGCCGGACGGAAGCGTTTGGCTGGTCGGCTCGCTCGCCCATCGGAGCGCCGTCCTTAAAAATCCCCGGGGCGGATCGCTTGAAACCAGGCATTCTTCGACGGCGGGGATGGCCGGGGTCGAGTCGGTTCAGGAGGGCTGGTCGGCCGGCGCGGCCCTGATTTACGAGGACGGCAAAATCAGGAGCGATTACGGCGGGGCGCAATCGCGGGTGAAGTCTGAGTCCGTCGGCGGGGCCATATACGGCTCGGTTTACGATCCGGACGGCCTATACCTCAAAGGGGCGCTTTACGTCGGCCGCAACAGCCAGGAGTTGAAAGACGGGAGCGCCATGGTTGGCGGCGCGCCCGTGTCCTTGCGCGGGGCCGGGAAGGACAAGTCCCTGTACCTTGGGGCCAGCCTGGAAGCGGGGAAAAGGCTTGAGCTGGCGAACGAGGTCAGGCTGACGCCGCATCTGGGGGTTGATTTTTCCCGGACGCCTTCGGCCGACATCCCCTTTTCGGCGGGCGGGGTTCCGGCGCTGGCCAGTTGGGAGGGTCAAACGTCCCTGGAGCCGTCGCTAGGCGTCGCCCTGGCCAAGGATTTTGAAATCGAGGATTGGCGGTTGACGCCGTCGCTGGATTTGTCCGCGGCGGTGCGGCTTGGCGGCATGAAACCTGGCAACCTGAATACCAGACCGGGCTTCATGGCTTGGGACGGCCAGGACTGGAGGACGCTGGGCGCGGGCGCCGGCCGCTGGGGCGGCCGGTTCGCCGCCGGAATCAAGGCGGTCAGGGCGGAAAAGATCGAGCTTGACCTCAAATACTCTTTCGAGGCCAGGGAAAGCTACCGGGATCACCGGATTGGCGCGGTTTTCGGCCTGTCGTTTTAGTTGGAACTTCCTCCGGGGCGCGGATTGGCTGGGTTGTGCCGATCCGCGCCTTTTTTGAGTTGCTGGAGTTTACCCTCGCCAGGAAGGATGGTTTGACGTGGAGGAATGGGAAAATTCGTTGCCATTGACCTTGCATGAACGGGGCGTGTCCGGCAAGCCGACAGCCTATGACAAGTTGATGGAATCGATGGCCTGGAAGGCGGCGAAGGCGAGATTTGATCCGGCGACCGGCCGGG
>JAISYD010000134.1 GCA_031270145.1 Planctomycetota bacterium | reverse complement strand
CCCTTGCCAATCATCCCGCGCAGGCCCATGTCCAGAAGCCGGGGGGCGTAGGCGTCCATGCGGTAGCTGGTGGTGGGGCCGGCCGAACCGATGCACCGCCCGGGCCGGGCCGGAGTCGGGCCGACGTAATAGATCAGCGCGTCCCGGAGATCGACGGGGAGCGGCTTGCCCTGATCCAGAAGCTGGATCAGGCGGGCATGGGCCGCGTCCCGGGCGGTGAATAGCGCGCCTGAAAGCAAAACCTGGTCGCCCGCCCTCAACTCCAGCGCCCTCTCCTTGGACAGGGGCGTCTCTATCCTGATGTCGGCCATGCCCGATCTCCCTTACAGCAGGCGCGAGGCGTGCCTGGTCGCATGACAATTGATGTTCACCGCCACCGGCAACCCGGCTATATGGGTGGGGAATATCTCGATGTTGACCCCGAGGGCGGTGGTTTGGCCGCCGAACCCCTGCGGCCCTATGCCCAGGGCGTTCACCCGTTCCAGGAGCTCGCTCTCCATGGCGGCGTAATAGGGATCGGGGTGCGGCTGATCCAGGGGACGCAGCAGCGCCTTCTTGGCCAGGAGCGCCACCCGGTCAAAGGTACCGCCGATCCCCACGCCCAGCAGCATCGGCGGACAGGGGTTGGAGCCGGCCAGCCGCGCCGTTTCCACCACGAAGTCCTTCACCCCCTCCTCGCCCGCCGAGGGCGCGAGCATGGCCAGGCGGCTCATGTTTTCCGAGCCGAAACCCTTGGGGGCCGCGGTCAGGCGCAGGCGGTTGCCCGGGACGATTTCCACCTGGATATGGGCCGGCGCATTGTCGCCGGTGTTCCGCCGCCGCAGGGGATCGGCCACCACCGACTTGCGGAGGAACCCCTCGGCATAGCCCCGGCGCACCCCCTCGTTCACGGCGTCGTAAAGGCCGCCGCCAACGATCCCGACGTCCTGGCCGAGTTCAAGGAAGACGCAGGCCATGCCGGTGTCCTGGCAAATCGGCGTTCCCTCCCGGGCCGCCAGGCCGAAGTTCTCCACCAAGCGCTCCAGGGTGGCCCTGGCCCCGGGCCAGGGTTCGGAGACGCTCCCGGTCCGGAGACGCTCCGCCACGTCGGAGGGCAGATTGAGATTGGCCTCGATACACAGATCCCGCACCGCGTCGCGAATGGCCTCAGCCGCGATTTCCCGCATGACGTCCCCTCTTCCCGGCGGCGCGGGCCCCGGCCGCCCTTTCCTGGCCGGGAACTCCGCCCTTTCGCATGATGAACAGGTAATTGAAGCCGCGCAGGAAAAAATTCCCCGCCTCGGCGGCCCGGCGGTAATTGGCCATTCCCAGGGTACGATTTTTCCGCGCCACCGCCACGATGTCGACCGGCTCGAAGCGTTGCCGGAGCCGGGCGAAAAGTTCAAAGCCGATGGGGAAAAACCCCTCCCCCTTCACAAAGGAATCGCAGACCAGGAGCGCCATGTGCCGGCCGGCGGCGAGGACCCGGTGGATTTCGCCGATCGCCAAATCCAGGGCGGCGTAGTATCCGCTCCCGGCCGCGTCCAGCTTGCCGATGCAGGCGGGATCGCCGGAATAATCGATATGGGTGGAATAGGGCGGATCCACAAAGACGAAACCGGCCTTGCCGTCCTCCAGCGGAAGTTTCCTGGCGTCGGCCCGGAAGACGTCGGGACGCCGGGAAACCAGATCGTACCCCAGGGCGCGGCGGCCAAGCTCCCGCGCCACGTCCAAGGTGGTGCCGCCGCCGGCCATGGGGTCCACCACCAAATCGCCGGGTCGGGTATAGCGCTGGAGCAGGTTCCAGACGATTTGAGCGGGAGTGGCGCCGGCGTAGGCCTTGTCCCCCTGTTTGCCGCCGCCGTAATTTTGGGAGGGAAAATCCCATAGGGTGGAGGCCTCCAGGCGCGGAGGCAGGGAATCGGGGCGGGACGGGCGGGCGGCGCGATCCGGCCGGAGGCGACCGGGCGGCCTTTTGTCGGCATTATCCATGGAGGCATTGTATCATGGCGCGAAGCGCCGGGCAACCCCCGCCGTCCCGGAGGCGGCGATTCCGGAAAATACAGTTGCCAAAAGGCGGGCTTCGGCAAGAATAGGATTCCGCCGCATGAAAGGGAAACCGCGACATGGCCAAAGCCTTGCTTCTTCTCTCCGGCGGGCTTGACAGCACCCTGGCCGGGAAAATCCTTTTGGAATTGGGGATCGAGGTCGAAGCGGTGAACTTCACCTCGCCATTCTGCCGTTGCACCCCGAAGTCGTTCGGCTGCCTGGCCGCCCGGGCGGCGGCCGACGCCCTCGGCATCCAGGTGCGGGTGCTGGCGAAGGGGGACGATTACCTGGAACTGATCAAGCATCCCCGGCACGGTCGGGGCAGCGGCATGAACCCCTGCCTCGACTGTCGCATCTTCACCCTCCGCCGGGCGCGGGAGATGCTGGCCGAAACCGGGGCCGACTTCGTGGCCACCGGCGAAGTGCTGGGGCAACGCCCCATGTCCCAGCGGGCCAACGCCATGGCGCTGATCGAGAGGGAGTCCGGGCTTGACGGCCTGGTGGTGCGGCCGCTGTCGGCCCAACTGCTCCCGCCGTCGCTTCCGGAGCAAAGCGGCCTGCTGGATCGCGGGCGGCTGCTCGCCATCCAGGGCCGCTCCCGCAAAGAACAAATGGCCCTGGCCGATGATTACGGAATCAACGATTACCCCTGCCCCGCCGGAGGCTGCCTGCTCACCGATCCCGAATTCGCCGCCCGGTTGCGCGAGCTTTTCACCCGTGAGCCGGATTGCGGCTTGGACGACGTCCTGCTGTTGTCGGTCGGGAGGCATTTCCGCCTGCCCGGCGGCGCCAAGGCGGCGGTTGGCCGCAACGACAACGAGAACAAGAGGCTGGAGGCGTCGGCCAAGCCGGGCGACTGGCTGCTGATCCCGAACGGCGACGCATCCGGTCCAACCGTCCTACTCCGCCCCGCCGCCCCGGCGCAAACCGAAAAAGACTCCGAAGCGCTCCGGCAGGCCGGCGGACTGCTGGCCCTGTTCTCCCGAGGCGGGAGAAACGGAACCGGCATCGACATCGGCCAGACCCCGGTCCTCGCCGGCGGCGCGCGCGGCTCGGCGGCGTCCAGGCCGGGCGTCAGGCCGCTAGACGCCGACGAGGCCGAGTCCTGGCGGGTGGCGGGCAAGGTGGGCAAGAGCGCCAAGGCGGCGGAATTGCGGAAAACGGGAGGCTAAACATGACCGGAACCCTGGAAGCCGGCGAGGAAGCCGAAACCGGCGAATTGGCGGCGCGGGATCGGCTGGACGCGATTATGGCCAGCCTGAAACGCCCCCTAGTGGCCTTGTCGGGCGGCGTCGACAGCGCCCTCCTGGCCGCCCGGGCGGCCAGGGTCGGCGGCGCCGCCGCCACCCTGGTGGGTTCGATGTACGCCGCCGAGGAGACGGAGCGGGCCAGGCTGGTGGCGAAAACGCTCGGCCTGCCGCATCACGAGATGTTCGTCGATTCGCTGGCGGTGGCCGAAATCCGCGACAATCCGGCCGACCGCTGCTACCATTGCCGCAAGGTCGGCATGGGCAAGCTGGTGGAACTGGCGCGGGCGAAGGGCTACGGGACGGTGGTGGACGGCGAAAACGCCGACGACGTCAATGACTACCGCCCCGGCGTCAAGGCCATGCGCGAACTGGGGCTCCGCGGTCCACTGCGCGAGGCCGGCCTGGGCAAGTCCTGGATCCGTCGCTGGTCGGCCGAGCTCGGCCTCCCGACCGCCGATATTCCCGCCGCCGCCTGCCTGGCCAGCCGTTTCCCTCACGGCACTCCCTTGACCGAAGAGGCGCTAAGGCGGGTGGAGCGCGCCGAGGCATTCCTGCGTCGCCTGGGTCTGCGGCAGGTGCGGGTCCGCCACCATGGGGAGGTGGCAAGGATCGAGGCCGAGGCGGACGACATCGCGGGGCTGGCCAGCCAGCCCCGCCGCGACGAAATAGTCCGCGAACTAACCCGGCTGGGCTACCGCCGGGTGGCGCTGGATTTGGCCGGCTACCAATCCGGCAGCCTGAATCCGCCGCCCTCCGCCAATCCGGCCTAAGGCGCGCCGCGCCGCCGGATTCGCCGGTTGGGGCGCGATCCGCCCGAGTTCGGCGACGGCGGCGGCGAATCGCCGCTTCCACTTCCGCCAGCCGGGAGGTGAAAGCTGACCCGCGGCCGCCCGTCCATGACCTTTTCGGAGGGTTTCCTCCACCTGCCGCCGAAGCAATCGTTCCGCGCTCCGCGACTTATG
>JAISYD010000133.1 GCA_031270145.1 Planctomycetota bacterium | reverse complement strand
AAAATGCGCAAAAAAGAAAATTTGGTTTGACAAAATGCTTTGATGCTTTTATAGTGCTATGGTATGATCAGTATACCTATAATGCTGAATTGTGATCCCAATACGCAATATCGGCTGTCAAGCCTATCCCAACAACAGCGACGCGATGCGATAACACCCTGTTCCGTTCCGCTTTAGTCCCGATGACGTCTTCGGGGTCTTCGTGGACGGATGTGTTTGTTTTTCCGCCGGATACGTTTTATCCAGGAGTGACTCCATGTCGCCCTCGCTCTTCGACGCCAGAAAAGCCATTGTCTTCCCGAAAACCGCCATGGATTTCAGGACCAACGCCGCCGGCCTGTTGAAGGAACTGCGCGACGACGTCTCAAGCGAGACCGCCGTACTGGCCCGCGAGTTATGTCTCGACCTCGGATCGCAAATGCGAAGATGGAACCTGGACGGCTTGATCCGGGGTGGAGACCTTGACGCGGCCGATGTCGAGGCCGTCGCCGCCCAGTTGGCCGGCATCGCCGAGCGTCATGACTCCCGCGAGGAGACGCTATCCCTCGCCAGGGAGGAGGACAAGGTCGGGAATAGCCAGACCGGCAAAATATGCGCCGCCGCCGATGAGGGCAGGCTCGCCACTTACTGGGGACACGACTACTGCACCGGGATGGATTTCTCCCTCCGCCGCGGCGCGCGTTTCGTCACCTCCAACCCGGCAAGATAAACCTGTTCCGCCAGGAAAATCCCGAAATCTGGGGGCGGATGCTGGACGAGGTGAAAAAGAAGAATCCCGGAGCCGAAATTGAGCGCGTCATTTCCGCCATGTTTTGCAAGGTCACCAGCATCAACGCGCGCACTCTCCGTCCCATCCATGAGGCTACCGGCGGCAGGGACGGCTTTGTCTGCGTCCAGACGAACCCCAAGAACATCAACGATTCGGAAAAGATGATCCAGGAAGTTATGTATTGGCAGGACGCATACCGGGAGGAACTGGGCGTCGACGACGTCAACATCGTTTACAAGCTCCCCGCCGCCAAGGCGGCGGTGAGGACCGCCGAGGATTTGGTCGCCCGGGGCGTCCGCATCTGCATGACCCTCAACTTCAGCGTCAGCCAGCACGAGATTTTCGCCGACATCATCCAGAAGGGTCGGAAGAACGGTTTCGTCGTACTCATGGCCGGCTTCCTTGACGACAATGTCGCCAAGGAACTCGAGAAGCTGGGCGTCGACAATCCCAAGCAATACGCCAAATGGGCCGGCGTCGCCGTGATGCGCAAATCCTACGCCAACCTGAATGCCCGCCGAATCGACAAAGCCTCGATCATGGCGGCCGCCATCCGCGGACCCTATACCATTGAGTGCTGCCTGACCGACAAGAAAGAGGCGCCGGTCTACTTCACCACCATGCCGGCCAAGATCGAGGAATTCGACGCAGCCAGGCCGGAACTTAAATCCCATATGAACGAAGCCATTCCGGCCGATGTCATGGCGATCCTGGAAAAGTCCGCCATCTTCAACCAAGCCTACAACCGCGACCGGCTGGATATGGAGAACGTGAGCGACTTCGTTCCGCTGCGGGCGGTCTTGAAGGTCTTCACCGACGCCTATGTCGAAATCGGTAAAAGTCTTTCATAAGGCGGCTTGTTTTTCAGGAATGCGATATGGCGGGGGTTTTCCCAACAAGATCGGCTCCGGTTGTCTCGCGGCGCCTTTAACATCGGAAACGGTGAACCATTCCCGCGCCGCATCGGCGCGGGAAAACCCAGTTGCATAGGAGGAAATCCAGTGATTAGGAAAATCTTGTTTGCCGCGTTTTTGGCCATCGCCGTCACGGCGGCGGCGGTGCGGGCGGTCGAGTATCCCAGCCGCAACGTCAGCGTGATCGTACCCGCCAATCCCGGCGGCCCCACCGACCTGTCAACCCGCGGCGTCATTGATTGTCTTCCCCAGGGCGCGGTGCCCCCAGGCGTCGCCTTTGTCGTCACCAACATCGGCGGCGGTTCCGGCCTTATCGCCGCCAACAAGTTCGTGTCCTCCAGGAAGGACGGCTATACCCTTGGCGCGGTGAATTGCGACTTCCTCCTGAACAGCGTCAGCGGCAAAACTCCGCTCACCATGAACGAATTCATTCCGATCAGTTTCATTTCGGCCGACCCCTATGCCTTTGTGATCCGCTCCGACGCGCCGTTCAAGACCTTCACCGAGTTCGTCGACTATGTCAGGGCCAATCCCGACGCCGTCACCATCGGCGACACCGGCCCCGGCGCCGTTCCCGCCTTCGCCACCAAGGCCATGGTCAAGTCGCTCGGCCTCAAGGTGAAGTACACCAGTTACGGCGGCTCCCGCGATTGCGTCGTCGCCCTCGGTTCAAACGAGATACAGGCCACCTTCACCCACCCCTCCGCCGCCCTCGGCCAACTCCAGTCTGGCGATCTGAAGGCCATCGCTTTCTCCTCCAACGAGCGCTACAAACTCATGCCCGACGTTCCCGCCATCGGCGAACTCTATCCCAAGGAATGCGGCGACATGCAGATTATCGGCTGGATCACCCTCGCCGCTCTCAAGGGTACCGATCCGGGCATCGTCGACTGGCTGCAGAAGAACTTTATCGAGGCATCCAAATCCGACAAGTTCAAGGAACG
>JAISYD010000108.1 GCA_031270145.1 Planctomycetota bacterium | reverse complement strand
GGCTGGTCTTGCGGCCGGTGAGGACGCATTCCAGGTGGAAGCGGCCGTTGGCGTCGGCGCGGACCAACCTGCCAGCCACCTTGAGGCTGGCGTCCGGGCGGGCCCGGGCTTCCAGGACTAGGGGCAGGCCGATGAAACGCGCTCCCGCCTTGGCAAAACGCCGGCTCTCAAGCCCGTCGCATTGGCTAGCCGGGCGGTTGTCCTCCCAGGAAGATGGGCGGGGGGCGGGCAGGGCGGTTAGACGCAGGCGCAGATTCCGGGCGGCGGCGAAAACCGGCTCGGCCAGGACCGTGATCGGATCCGGGTCGCCGGGGAGCCGATTCAGGATCTGGACCAATTCCCCCCGCGCCGGTTTTTCGTCCGCGGCCGGGGGAAAATCGCCGCGGCTGGAAACGGCGACGGCGGGCGGGAGGGGCAATGCGGCGAGGGGCGGCTCCGGGGCGGCATTTTTCCCGGCTTTTTCGGCGCTCCAAAGAAGAACGCCCCGCAAAAGGCCGAAGATGGCGGCCGGCACGGCCAACCGGCGGTCGGCCGGGACGGAAGCCGGGGCATGCACCGGCGGGCAGGACAAAGCGGCCGCCGGAACGGCCGGGCTGGAATCCAGCCTTTCCGCCAACAAGCGGGGAAGGGTTCCGGCGGCGGACGGGGACGGCCGGGCCTTCTTGGCGCGGAGGCGGTCGCGGTATTCGCCGGACAGGATCTCCGCGTCGCGGCGGGACAGCCTGGGCGCCCGGCGGAGCGCTCTTGGGCCTTCGCCGTCATAATCCCGGTACAGCGTGTGGATGACCAGTTCGGCCTGGAAATCGCGGCCTGGATGATCCGGCCTCGACATAAGCCAGTTGTATATCTCCTCCTCGTCAAGGCGAACCGGCGCGCCGGCGTCCCGCCCGGGGCGTAGGTTGGTCCGAACGCGCTCTTGGCCGGCCGGCGCCCCTTTCCCTTCGCGGGGAAGGGTGGCGGGATTGGTGTGCGCCAGGCGCTGGAATCTGCCGTCGGAGTGGAGCAACCCGATCTCCGCCACATAGGACTTGTCGGCGGCCCAGAAGTCAATGGTTTTGCCGTTTTCGGCCAGATCGATGTCGATGTCGAAAACGCCGTTCCAGCGGCCGGCGGTCGGATCCAGACCGGTGAAGTCGCGAAAGCGGAGGATGGGGCGGGGCCTGGACAAGTCGGCAAATACGTCGCCCAGGTTTCCGGCGCCCGGGAGGGGCAAGAGCTTGGCGTCCCACCAGACGCGGGCGGCCCGAGGGCCGATGGCGACCAGCCCGGCCCGGGTGCTCGGCAGGGGAGGAGACTGGATGGAATCAAGCGTTTCCCGGAGCAGGGCGGCTGGCGGCGACGCCGGTCCGCCTCCCCTGACCAGGGTCTCCCGGGCTTGGCGGACCAAGCGGGACGGATCGGGGCGAAAGCCTATCGTCCCGTCCATGAGAATGGGGAAATTGTCGCGGAAATGCCTGATTATCTCCCGCCTGGCATCGACGGAAACGATCCGGCTTAGGGAAGCGGATATCGCTTCCCGCCGGTTCCGGTTGATGTCCGTCAAAGTTTTCAGGCCGTTCCCAGGCATTGTCGAACCATCCCGTGTTTCAGGCGTTCATTTGTCGCCGGGTTTGTGATAAATCCATTCCAGCCGGCAGTCCGAGCATTTAAGCGAATTCAACACATTGTAATAACTGGTGTAGCCGCTCGAAGTGTCGGTTTTCGCCAGGGTCATGGAGTCGTGGATATGGGCGTGATCATAGCACAGCGCCCGACCGCAGGCCGCGCAGACCCCTCTGGCCTCATTGTCGCAAAACCAGCATTTCATGCGCCGCTCCCGTCAATCCCGGCCGTCAGCCGGCTGGTTGCCGTTTTTTCTCGCCCCTGGCCTTGGAATTGGCGGTACGGGGCTTCCTCGGTTTGGCGGCTTTCTTGCCGCCCTGGGCCGCCTTCTTGGCCGGTTCGGCTTTCTTTTTCGCCGCTTTCCCCGCCGCCTTCCCCTTGGCCGGCGCCCATTCGGAAGACTTGGCGCCCAGACCCTTCAGGATGGTCGCCACCGTGGCGGACGGCCGGGCGCCGACGGACAGCCAATGCCGGGCCCGCTCCAAATCAATGCGGACCGGCTCCTTCTCGGATTCCGGATCGTAAAAGCCGAGCTGTTCGACCGGACGCCCGTCGCGGCGGGTGCGGCTGTCGAAGACGCCAATGTGGTAATACGGCAGATGCACGCGTCCCGCGCGCGACAAACGGATGGCTACAGACACCTATCTCCTCCTTTTCTTCTTCTTTTCCTTCTTCCGGTCTTTTTTCTTTTTTTGGGCCTTTGAGCCCTTTTTCTTGGAACCGTACAGCGAGCGTCCCGAGGCCAGGCCGGAAAATGTCCCCGCGTCCATGTTTTCCAGAGTCTGCCCGCCGCCGCTGAAAATGCCCAGGCGCCCCATGCGGCCGGCGATTTTCCGCATTTCCTGGAATTGCTTCAGGAGATCCGCCACGTCGCGGATTTGCCGCCCCGAGCCGCGGGCGATCCGCTCCCGCCGCCGGTTGTCGATGATCTCGGGGTTCCGGCGCTCCTCCATGGTCATGGATTGGATGACGCACTCGAAGCGCTTGAACTGGCTTTCGTCCAGATCGGCGTTTTTGAGGCTGGAGCCCAGGCCGGGAATCAGGGAAAGGATATCCTTGAACGAACCCATTTTCCGGAGCGAGGCGAGCTGGTTCAGGAAATCGTTCAGGTCGAAGCGGTTTTTCGCCAGCTTTTCCTGGAGGGCTCGGGCCTCCTTTTCGTCAATCACCGCCTGAGCCCGCTCCACCAGGCTCACCACATCGCCCATGCCGAGGATGCGGGAGGCCATGCGGTCCGGGTGGAACTCCTCCAGGGCGTCCATCTTTTCCCCGGAGGCGATGAATTTGATCGGCACGCCGGTGGATTCCCGGAGCGACAGGGCGCCGCCGCCGCGGGCGTCCGAATCCATTTTGGTCATCACCGCCCCGGAGAGGGGCAGCCGGCGCTTGAATTCCTCCGCGGTATCGACGGCGCTTTGGCCAATCATGGCGTCGCAAACGAACAGGATTTCCGCCGGCGCGGCGGCCTGGCGGATGGCCTCCAACTCGCCCATCAGGGCGGCGTCGACATGCAGCCGGCCGGCGGTGTCGAGAATCACCGTGTCGGCATGCCAAACAGCGGCGGCGGACGCCGCCGCGCTCCGGCAAATCGCCACCGGATCCTGTCCGGGCCGAGCGAATACCGGGACGCCTATCTGTTCGCCCAGGGTCTGGAGTTGGGCGACGGCGGCCGGACGCTGGACATCCGCGGCCACCAGCAGGGGGGAGCGGCCTTCCGCCTTCCATTTGCGGGCCAGCTTGGCGGCGGTGGTGGTTTTGCCGGAGCCCTGGAGGCCGCATAGCATGACGACCGTCGGCCGCTCCGCTTCCCAGGCGATCCCGGCGGTTTGGCCGCCCAGCAACTCCACCATTCCGTCATAGACGGTTTTGACGAACAATTGCCCCGGATCGACGCCGGGGATGACCTCGGCGCCGATGGCGAGGCGGCTCACCCGCTCGACAAAGGCGTCGGCCGCCTTGACGTTGACGTCGGCCTCAAGGAGGGCGGTGCGCACTTCCCGGACCGCGTCGGCGATATTCTCCTCGGAAAGCCTGGCCTTGCCGAGGACCGTCCGGAACGCCTTCGCCAGACTTTCGGTGATGGATTCAAACATGCCGCGTCCGTATCAACAAATGGCGGCCGGGACGAGCCGGGCGCCTTGCTCCGCCGGTCGGCCGCTCAAGCCTTAGACACCTCGGTGGCGCAGAAAAAGATGGTTTCGACATCCAGCTCGTCCACATCCTGGGACAGGACGATCCGCTCGAGGAACTCGTCCTTGAGGCGGCGGACGGAATTGTCCTTGACCAGGGAGCGCCACTTGAGGGAATTGGAGCCATCGCGCTCGGCCAGGACGTAGTAGGCGTCGCCGCCCGATTCGTCGGTCTGCAGCAGGCAAAGAAGGACGGCCCTCGGTCGGCCGGGGACGTCGATGCCTATTAGTTTATGGATCCCCTGGATGCCTTTGCCGTGGCGCATGAAATCCCTCCCGGAAACAATGCCGCGACCTCGGCGGATCGCCCGCCTCGCCGCCGGCCTTCCCGTGCCGCCGGGCCGCTTCGCCGGAAAACGGCCTTCCACTATATTAAGGTATAGCAAATTTTTCCCGGCGAACCTACAAAAAAATGCCGGAAGGGTCGGCTCCAGTCCGGAACCGCCGTCAAAGGGCGGCCGGAGCGGTCCCCGTGACCACCCTTTCCGTCCCGCCGTAATCGCGGATGGTCGAGACGGCGCGGTAGCCGGCGTTTTCCAGCAACCGTCCCACCGCCGCCGCCTGTCCGGCCCCCACCTCGAAAAAAATCCTTCCGTCCGCCGCCAGCCAGTTCGGCGAATCCGGGATGATCCGCCGGTAGCAGTCCAGCCCGTCGCGGCCGGCGTATAGGGCGGCCGGCGGATCGTGGCGGCTCACTTCAGGCCAGATGTCCGGATCGCCTTCCACCAGGTAGGGCGGGTTGGCGAGTATTGCGTCGAAGACCTCGCCTTTGCGGCAGCCGCCGAACCAATCGCCGCGGCGGAAATCGATCCGCTTCGCCACCCCCGCCTCCGCCGCGTTCCTTTTCGCCACCGCCAAAGCCTTGGCCGAGGCGTCGATCGCCACCACCATCGCCCCGGGGAGAGAGGCGGCCAAGGCCACGGCGATGCAACCGCCGCCGGTCCCCAAATCCAGGAGGCGCAAGCCCGGTTTCGCCGATAGTCTCTTGCCGGCCTTTTTTTTCGCCGTCGCCGGGCCGAGGGGCGGGCCGGCGGCGGGAGAAGGGCCGGCCGGCAAATCCGGGTCCAGCGCTTCGGCGTCGTCGATATCGCCGGCGTAGGCGTCGAGCAGGCTGACCAATTCATCCGGCAGCGCCGCCTGATCGCCGTACCAATCCTCTCCGGGCGTTTTCTCCGCCGGCGGCCGAGCCGGACTCGCCGCTTCGATGGCGGCCTCGACCAGCAATTCGGTTTCCGGCCTGGGCGACAGGACATCCGGCGTCACCCGGAAGGTGATGCCCATGAACTCCCGGCGCGCCAAAATGCGGCTCACCGGTTCGCGAGCGGCCCGCCTCCTTATCAATTCCCTGAAGGAAGCCAATTCCTTTCCGGAAATTTCCCGCTCGAAGCCGGCGTATAAATCCACCCGGCGCTTCAACCCCAGAATTTCCAGGAGGAGCAGTTCGGCGTCAAGCCGGGGGTTGGGGATCCGCTTTTCGGCAAGGTAGCCGGCCGTGACTTTGACCAACTCAAGCGGTTTCCAGATTTTGTCCATTGCCGTCCCGATTGAGGCGATCGCCTGGCCGCGCCGGCGAAAGCCGGGGTTTGTCCCGCCGTCCGGGAGGCTACCCGCCCAATTCCTCTTGCCTGGCGTATTCCACCAGTTCGGCGATCAATTTGTCCAGCTTGCCGTTAATAATGTCGGTCAGGGGGAAATTCTTGCCCAGGCGGTGATCGGTGCAGCGATCTTGGGGGAAGTTGTAGGTCCGCACCCGTTCCGAGCGATCCCCCGAGCCGGTCTGTCCCCGGCGCTCGGCGGCGCGCTTGGCATCCTCCTCCGCCTTTTTCAGTTCATAGACGCGGGAACGAATGATGCGCATGCCCTTGGCCTTGTTTTTGTGCTGGCTCTTCTCCTCCTGCATGAATACGGTGATTCCGGTGGGGATATGGACGATCCGGACCGACGATTGGGTGGTGTTGACCGATTGGCCGCCCGGCCCGCCGGAGGTCTGGATGCTGATTTGAAGATCCTCCGGGCGGATGTCGACCTCGTACGCCTCGGCCTCGGGCAGGACGGCCACGGTGGCGGCCGAGGTGTGGATGCGTCCTTGGGCTTCGGTTTCAGGCACCCGCTGCACCCGGTGGCCGCCGCCCTCCAAACGGAGATCGCGGAAGGCGTTCTCGCCCGCGACCGAGACGACGACTTCCTTGAAGCCGCCCCGCTCCGACTCGGACATGGACATCGCCTCGAATTTCCAGCCCCTGGCGTCGGCGTAATTGCGGTACATGCGGTAAAGGTCGCCGGCGAAGAGGGCGGCCTCCTCGCCGCCGGTGCCGGCGCGGATTTCCAGGATGGCGTTCCGGTTGTTGTCCGAGGCCCGCCCCAGGAACTTGTCGATGATCCCGGCCGCCAGTTCGCGGACCTTGGCGTCCAGGCCGGGTATTTCCGCCTCGGCCATTGCCCGCAGTTCGGGATCCTGGTTCTTGTCGCCGGCGATTTCGCGGTTGCCGGCCAGTTCCCTTTCCGCCGCCAGGTAATCCTGGTAAAGCCGCATGGGGCGGGCGAGGACGCCGTGCTCGCGCATGTATTCGCCGATCTGGGGATCGGACCCCACCGCCGGATCGGCCAGCTTCGCGTCCAGCTTCCGGAACCGGGCCAGCCGGACGTCAAGTTTGTTTTTGGCTTTCTGGTCAAGCATCGTCGCCCCGTATCGAATGCCGCCCCGGACAGGCGGGGCGGGAAAACAAGCGCGGTCCGGATTTGCCGCAATGCCGGCCGCTCCAGTCCCAAGAATAGCGTACTTTGCCAAGCCGCGCAACCCTTTCCACCCGATCCCGGCCCGGGGATCGCAACCCCGCCCCAAAAAGCGTTTTTCCGGATCATGGTTTTTTTGACTAAGCGCGATCCGGATCGTATAATGATCCTGGAGCGCCGCGAACCTGTCCCGGGGACCCGCAAACGCCGTCATGCCCCTTGATTCGCGACGGCGGGGTTCCCAGAAGTCAGGAGGATGGATCATGCTGACCGTAATTATCGCTT
>JAISYD010000037.1 GCA_031270145.1 Planctomycetota bacterium | reverse complement strand
GCGCGCATGGCTTATTTGTTGGGGATCGACATCGGCACCAGCGGGGCCAAAGCCCTCCTTTGCGACGTCAAGGGCCGCGTCGCGGCCGAGGCGACGGCGGAATACCCCATCCACGTCCCCCGTCCCGGCTGGTCGGAGCAGGAACCCGACGACTGGTGGCGGGGGACGGAGGCCGCGGTCCGGAGCGTCCTCGCCAAGGCCGGCGCCAAAGGCGCGCAGGTGGCCGGCATTGGCCTCTCCGGCCAGATGCACGGGTCGGTGTTCCTCGACCGGGGCGGCAAGGCGATCCGCCGGGCGATCCTGTGGAACGACCAGCGGACGGGCCGGGAGTGCGCCGAGATAACCTCCCGCGCCGGCGGTTTGCCGAAACTCCTCAAAATGGTCGCCAACCCCGCCTTCACCGGCTTCACCGCCCCCAAAATCCTATGGCTGCGCAACCATGAGAAAAGGAATTTCGCCAGAGTCCGGAAAGTCCTGCTGCCGAAGGACTACATCCGCCTCCGGCTGACCGGGGAATACGCGAGCGAGGTCTCGGACGCCTCCGGCACCCTGCTTTTGGATGTGGCCCGGCGTACCTGGTCGAAGCCGCTCCTGGCGCGGCTGGAACTGGATCCCTCCCTGCTGCCGCCGGTGTTCGAGTCGACGGAGGTGTCCGGGCGGGTCTCCCCCGGCGCGGCCCGGGCCCTTGGGCTGGCCCCCGGAATCCCGGTGGCCGGCGGCGGCGGCGATCAAGCCATGGGCGCGGTCGGCAACGGCATCGTGCGCAAAGGCGTGGCGTCGGCCATGATTGGAACGTCCGGAGTGGTTTTCGCCTACGCCGACAAGATGGAAACCGAGCCGCAAGGGCGCATCCACGCCTTTTGCCACGCCGTGCCGGGGGCCTGGCATCTGATGAGCTGCATGCTCTCGGCCGGCGGCATGCTGCAATGGTTCAGGGACGCCCTTTGCGCCGACGAGACGGCGGCCGCCAAGCGGCTGGGGGTCGATCCCTACGATCTCATCCTCAAGGCGGCGGCCGGGGCCGCGCCCGGAGCCGAGGGGCTGTATTGCCTGCCCTACCTCACCGGCGAACGCACCCCGCACGCCGATCCCTACGCCAGGGCCTGCTTCATCGGCCTGACGCCGCGCCACGGCAAGGCGGAATTGGCCCGGGCGGTGGTCGAGGGCGTCGCCTTCGGCATGCGCGACAGCCTGGACATCATGCGCGGCATGGGGGTGGAGGCGTCGGAGATCCGCCTGTCCGGCGGCGGCGCCAGGAGCGGCTTCTGGTCGCAACTCCAGGCCGACGTCTACGGCGCCGACGCCTGCGTCAGCAATTCCACCGCCGGATCGGCCTATGGCGCGGCGCTCACGGGCGGCGTCGGCGCCGGGGTGTGGAGTTCCATCCCCGAGGCCTGCGACGCCGCCATCCGGATCGTCAAATGCTTCAAATGCAACCGCCGGGCCGCGCGCCGATACGACCGTATTTACCGCCCCTTCGGAAACTTGTACCGCAGCCTGCGGGGGAACTTCCGGGAGATGGCGGAGGCGGGCGGCTGGCTGTGAGGCTGGAGCGCCGGGCGCCGCTACCCGGCCGCCAGAGCCAGCGCCGCCTTGGGCATGAGGGCGGCAATCGGAATGTGCTGCGGACACTTGTCCTCGCAGGATCGGCAGGCCGCGCAGTTTTCCGCCTTTTCCTCCCCGGTCATGGTCATGCCGTAGAAATTCCTCGCCCGCTCTTTCACCTCCTTGGCGTCGGAGAGGCAGTATTCGTTGTACAGGGAGAATATCTTCGGTATGGCCACGCCAGCGGGGCAGGGCAGGCAATAGCCGCAGGCGGTGCAACCGGCCTCCAGCCGCTCGGCGAACAGCGCCCGCACCCGGTCCAGAGCGGTCTGATCCTCCGGGGTGAACGCCTCGGCCTCGGCTCCGGCGGCGGCGGCGATGCGGAGGTTTTCCTCGACCTGCGCCATGGCGCTCATGCCGGACAGCGCCACCCCGACTTCCGGCTGCTTCCACAGCCACCTGAACCCCCAGTCCGCCAGCGACCAGTCCGGACGCCGCTCCCGCAGGCCGGCCCGGGAAGCGGGCGGGATGTTGTTGATCAGGAAGCCGCCCCGCAACGGTTCCATCGCCACCACTCCCAGGCCCCGGCGGTGCGCGTCCTCCAGCCCGCGCCGGCCGGCCTGGTATTCGGTGTCCAGATAGTTGTACTGGATCTGGCACATTTCCCAGTCGTATTCGTCCAGCACCTGGCGGAACAGGGAGTATTGATCGTGGAACGAGAAGGCGGGATGCCGGATGCGCCCGTCCCTGCGGGCCGCGTCGAAAAAGTCGAAGATGCCCAGCCCCTTGACCTTCGGCCACACCGGCGCCACGATGTTGTGGGCCAGATAGAGATCGATGCGGTCGGTTCCTAGCCGCCGCAGCTGGCCGTCCAGGATGCGATCCATGTCGGCCCGCGTTTCCACCGCCCAGGTGGGCAGCTTGGTGGCGAGGATGACCCGATCCCGGTAGCCGTCGGCCAGGGCCTGGCCCACCACCGTCTCGCTTTGCCCCGGCTTCATGCGGTCGGAGCCGTGGTAGGGATAGGCGGTGTCGATGTAATTCACCCCGGCGTCGACGGCTTTCCGGATCATGCGAATCGCCTCTGGGACATCGATTTTCTCCGGCCGGTCCTTTTCCAGGAGCGGCAGCCGCATGCAGCCGAAGCCAAGCATCGAGGCTTCCAGGCCGGTCTTTCCCAGTTTGCGTTTTTGCAAGGGCATGGCTTTACCCTCTTCTCATTTTCCCAGAGCCATGATGCAGGCGACGACGTCCCCGTCATGGAGGGCCAGCTCTTTTCTGGCGACGTCGGGGTTCACCGATATTATGAAGCGGGTCTTGAGGCCAAGGGCCTCGCAGGCCAGGTAGATGTTTTGGGTCGCGGCCCCGACGGCGAAACCGGCGATTTGCTCCCAGGTGTCCTTCCTAATCGCTTTGGCCGCGGCGCCGTCCATCACGACCACCAGGCTGTAATAGGCGTTTTTCGCTATGTCCTGCTTGGCGATTTTGCTTCGCAAATCCCCGCTCGCCGCCGGAATCAGGGCGTGGTTTTCCCGGTCGTAGAGATGGGCGCTGTTTTTGCCCGCGACATAGATGTCGCAATAGGGGGGCTTGCCCATGGCCATGGGGATGGTCCAGCCGCCGCCGTCGCGGTTGCGGCCGGTGGCGGCCCAAAGGACGGTCGCCAGTTCCTCGTCGCTCACGGCTCCGGAGAACGAACTTCCCGAGGCGCGCGTCTCGATGGCCGCCAGGACGTCCGGGCCGCCGCTTTTTCGCGGGGCCGGCAGCTTGACGGCGTCGGCGGCCGCGAGCGGCGCCGCCAAACCCAGGAGCAGGCAGGAACAAAGGACGGCACAAGTTTTTCTCATGATTTTGCCTTTCTAGGCGAAA
>JAISYD010000285.1 GCA_031270145.1 Planctomycetota bacterium | reverse complement strand
GGTTCCATCCGCCGGGCCCGGCGGATGGCGTCGACGGCGTCGTCGGGACGGTTGAGTTCCATATAGGCTTCCGCCAGGGCCAGAAGGGAGATGGCGTTGTCGCCAATCTGCGACGCGACGATTTGGTAGCGGCTCTCCGCCTCGTTGGTCTTGCCTTCGCCAAACAACGCCCTGCCCTCGATTATCTTGGCCGGGACATATTCAGCGTCGATCTGGCGGATCCGCTCAAGCACCTCGCGCACCTTGTCGAACGACTTGGCCGCCGACGCCTTGCGGCGGCGTAATTCAACTTCGGCCAGGCTGTAGAGGGGCAAAACATCCAGGCGGGCCAGCGCCGCCGCCTCGTTATAGGAGGCGGCGGCGCTGTCAAGATAGCTGACGGGACCGCCGAGGAGATAAAGCTTCTCATAGAAGAGGCCGATTTCATTGTGCAGCCAGGATTCGCCGGCCAGCGGCGCGTCCGGCTCGGACGCGGCGGCGTAAATCCTGGCCGCATCGGAATTGCGGCCGGAACGGAGATATATCCGCGCGCGGCGGACATTCACCATGGCCTTTTCCATGGGAGTGATGCCGGGCGTGCCGGCGGCGGCGTTAAGGTCGGAATATGCCTTGGCGTAATCGCCCATAAGCGAGCGGGCCTCGCCCATGATGCCGTAAATCTGTGGATAGCGTCCGCTTGCCTCAAGGGAGAATTCGCAATGGGCCAGGGCCTCGGCCGGATCGCCCATTTTCAGGGTGATGTCGGCCAAGGCCAGGTTCAGAGCCGGATCGTCCATGTTGCATTCCACCGCCATGCGGAGGTAATCGCGGGCCTTTCCAAGCCGGTTGTCGAGAAGGTAGCCATAGGCCGTTTTCTCATAGGCCTGCGGCAAATATTCTGGCGGCAGACCAGTCTGGAGCGCCTGCTCGAAGTGGCGCGCCGCCACTCCGCCGTATTTCGCGTTCAGGGCTTCCAGACCGCTTTGCATATGTTCGATGGCCGACTCGGACAGGCGATCTCCGGGCATCTCGGCCTTTTCGATGTTCGTGACCGATATCCAAGGATAATTGGCGTAGACGTTCAGGACGACGCCGGTAACGGCCACCAACTCGTATTTGCCGACCTCGCGAAGCACCTTGAGAAGTTCCGGCTTGTTCTTGGGAATGTAAAGGGTTGGCAAAATATTCCGCCTGCCATTTTCGTCCCAAAGTACGGTCTTGTCCGGCCACACCGCGAAGTTGACGTGCTCGGTGGAGTTGAACCTGGTGTTGACGTTCTTGAAGAGGTTGGCGGTGGAGGCGAAACGGCAATAGAAAAAAACCTCCCGCTCCAGATATTCCCTCGGGGATTTCATGATGTTTTCCAGGGAATATGCTTTCCCCTCGTCCTGGCGCGTGCGCTTCGGCTTCTTCACGCCGGTACGAGGCGCCGCCAATGTTTTCGGGAAGCCGGCCGGCGCCAGGACAAGGACCAGCGAAAGAGCCGCTATCCTGAAAATGGCTACTTGCATCTTAATCCCTCCGGGAGTACAGCCAGACGAATCAGGCCGACGGTCCGACGCGCCGTTCGCCGCCAATGGCGCCAAGTTCACCTAACTTTCCCGGTTGGGCGGCTTCCTTTTCCAAATTTTGCGAAAAGAGGGAGGAAAAACGGCGAAACAAGGGGGCGCGGCCCGGCAAAGGTTGATTGCTTCCGATAATCAGCCGCGGCTGTGCGCCTCCAAGCCGATAAGGTAGGCGGCCAGCTTGGCGTCAAAGGGTGTTCCCACCCCGGCTTCGAGGCGGAAGAAATCGGCCAGCCCCGAGCCGGGTACGAGGATGACCTCTATGGCCTCGGTTGAATCGAATTCGGTCTGCGGATTGGCGTTTTCCAGGGCGTTTTCGTCAATTTCCGCCTCGACGGTGAAAACCGACTCGGCGGACAGACCGGGCGAGCTATAGGCGGCGGGATGGAGGCGGGTTTGCCCCGCCGCGAACCCGGTCTCCTCGCGAAGCTCGCGGACGGCCGCCTCAAGCGGGCTTTCCCCTTCCTCAAGCATCCCGGCGGGGAATTCGATTACTTGGCGCCGGGCGGGCGGACGGAACTGGCGGATCAGGAGCAAGCGGTTGGATGGCCTGAGCCAAGGTATGATCAGCACCGCCCCGTGATCTCCGGCGCGATCAGCGGTTTCCCATTGGCGGCGGATTCCGTCGGCGTCGCTCCAGGCAAGACGTTTCATGACGATGAACCGACCCGCGGACAGGATGGTTTCCCCCAGCACCTCCGGTTTGCGTCCACCCTTCATGCCGACCTCCCTGTTGAATCCGTTCCGCCGGCGTTGTTAGTCGGCGCCGGCAAAAAACGCCGCCGCCCCGGTTGATTGGATTCGATCCTCATATTCCCCGCATGCGGCGCAGGCGACTGGAGGCGGCGCGCTCAAGTTCGGCCTCGCTGGAACGGCCAAGCCGTTCCAGCAGAGCGGCGCGCATCAGGCGGGGGAAGGGATCGTATGGATCAATGCGGACGGCTTGGTCCAATTCCTCCAGGGCGGACACATGGTTGGCGCGATTTTCATAAAATTCCACCAACCTGAGATGCGGCTCGATTTCATCGGGAATCTGCCGGATCAACTCGCGATAACAGGCCTCGGCCGCCTCCGGCCGCATGGCTTCGGCCAACAGATCCCCCTTGAGCATGGCCAGTTTGGAAATGTTGGGAAGACGTTTCAACTCCCGTTCCAGCAAGCGCAGGGCGGTCATGCAATCGCCGGCGTCGCCGATTGAGCGAAGCCATCGGACCAGCAAATCCGGATCGTCCGGACTCAGCCGGACGGCGGCGGCAAAATCGGCGATGGCGCCCGCCGCGTCGCCTTGGCGGCGGCGAAGTTCGCCCCGCGAGACAATGGCCTCGACCAAATCGCCGTCAAGGGCGATGGCCCGGCCGAGATCCCGCGCCGCCTCATCGTAACGCTCCAGTTCCAGGTTGAGCGAGCCGCGCATGGCGTGAAGATCGGAATTGAGCGGATCCAACTCCAGGGCCTTGGAACAATCGGCCACCGCCTCGGCGCGGCAACCCGCCAGGGACAAGGCCTCAGCCCGGCTCTGATACACATCCGGGGCGGCCCCGCCCATATCAATGACCCGGGTGTAGGCGTCTATCGCCTGCCGAATCCGCCCGGAGCGCCAGGCGCTTTCGCCTAAGCCGCACAGGGCCTGTACGTTGTCGGGCTCCTTGCCGGACACCCAGAGGAAATCCTGCCAGGCCTCGTCCAGGCGGTTCATGGCGAGCAAGACCATGCCTCTTTCCAACCGCACCCTGGCATGGGCAGGATTGATCCGTGCCGCCCGGTTCAATTCGGCCAGGGCGGCGTCCAGTTGGCCGAGGCCGGAATGATGCAACGCCTTGATAAGCCTAGCGTCGGAGGAATTTGGGGCCAGGGCCAGGGCCGAATCGGCCAACCGCGCCGCCTCAGCCGCCTGGCCGCGTTCCATAAGCAGGGAGGCGAGCGCGGTCATGGGTTCGACTTTTTGCGGCGCCAAACCCACCGCCCGGCGGTAGGATTCAGCCGCCGCCTCATCTTTTCCGGAAGCGAGGAGGACATCGCCTCTTATCAAATGTACCCGGTGCCATTCCGAATCAATAAGTTCAGCCCGCTCCAGATAGGCAAGGGCGGAGGCGAAGCGGGAGCCGGCCGCGTGGATCTGGGCCATGATGACGCAGGGTTCGGGATTATCCGGCGCCAGCCCGACCGCCATCTCCAAATCCGCCTCGGCCTCGGAAAGACGGCCCTGGCGGCGCAGGCACTCGGCCCGGCAAATCCGCGCCTCAGCCTCGCGCGGCGCGGCCAACACCGCCTTGTCCAGTTCGGCCAAGGC
>JAISYD010000263.1 GCA_031270145.1 Planctomycetota bacterium | reverse complement strand
ACCCCGCTGGGGCCGGATCGAAAACATTGGAGGCGAGGATTATGCCGGCGGGCCATGCCGGTTGCGCGGGGCGATTGTCCGCCCCGACGGCTGCTGTCACATGTTTTCCCATCCTCAAGCATCCAAGGGGGCCTGGCGATCCGGATGGCGCCCGGAACTGGAACGGCGCGGGCCGGTGACGGGCGGATTGTTTGGAAGGGGCGAACAATGAATACGAACGCGAACAATGCCCTTTTTAGGCGCGTAGACGAACGCGGCGGCGACGGGAAGGATCGTCCGCGATGGGAGTATGTCCTTCTTATCGAGAAGTGGCTCCGAAATGGCGGCCAGGACACGCCCGAAACGGAGCATTAGGCCAATGCTTCGCAAGGAAATAGGGATTGCGCCGGCGGGGGGCCGGCTGGGCATGGATGCGGAAGCGAGGACAATGAAATGAATACCGAGACCAAAACGCCGGAATTGCCCGGCTCGTTGCTGTTGGACGCCGCGAGCGTCGCCAGGCTGATGGGAATTGAAAAGAGCTTCCTGTATAGCCTAAAGTCCGCCGGACGACTTCCGCCGGCGATCCGGCTTTCCCGCCGGGCTGTTCGTTGGAAGCGTGACCAAGTATTGCGCTGGATCGACGCCGGCTGCCCGGCCTGGGAAAAAATGGAGAAATAATTTATTTTTCCCTTGACAAACAGTCTTACACGAAGATAATTACATCATGGCTAAAAAAATGGGGCGACCATCCAAAGGGAACGACGGGAAGCGCATCCTTATAAACATGAGGATAACGCCGCTGGAAAACGAGGCATGGCACAAGGCCGCCGACGCCCTGGGAGTTAGCTTTTCTGAATACGTCCTATCCTATATCCGCAAGCACCACAAGCCAAAAAGGGAGGGCAAATAATGGCCGTTTTTCTACCGACAACCAAGGCCGGTAAAAAGGGCAAGACCTATGTGGTTCAGTTTGCGGATGCCGCTGGCATAGTCCGCCGACTGCCAGCGTTCACAAGCATGACCGCTTCGCGGGAACTGGAGCGGTCATTATTGAAGCTGGTCGCCTTGCGGGCGGCGGGGGCCGGGCCGGACAGCGAACTTGTCAAGCAAATGGAAGCATGGCCGGCCGGCTTGCGAGACAAGTTGGCTGCCTGGGGCATGATTGGCCGGGAAAGGGCGGCGGCGGGGAAGCGGCTGGCGGCGCATATCGAAGGCTTTCGACTGGCGCTGGAGGCGAAAGGCGACTGCCCGAGGCATATTCAAGGCTTCGTGTCCTGCCTATCTCACGTGGTGAAGCATTGCCGCTGGAAATCCTTAAGCGACATTTCCTCCGCCGGGATGCGCAATTGGATCGCCGACGCCAAGGACGAGGGGAAATCGGCTTCCACCATAAACCATCATGTTCGGGCGCTGAAGGCGTTTTGCTCCTGGCTGGGCAAAGAGGGGGCCATGGCCGAAAACCCGGTTCGGCACGTCGCCTTGTTAAACACCGAGGTTGACCGCCGGCGGGTAAGGCGGGCGCTGACGGAGGATGAAATTGGCCGGTTGCTGGCGGCGACCGAGGCCGGCGAAGCGCATCACGGCTTAACCCCGGCGATACGGAGCTTGCTGTATCGCTTCGCCTTGTCCACCGGGCTGAGGCATAACGAAATTTTCTGCCTCCGTAAAGCCGACTTTTCATTCGGCGACGAAACGCCGACCGTCACCGTCCAAGCTAAAAGCGCCAAGGGCCGGAAAATGGCGACATTGCCCTTACTCCCGGATGTTGCCCGCGACATGGAAAGGCATATGGCGCTGTTCCTGCCGACGGCCAAGGCCTTTCCTGGCTTGCAACGCGGCGCGGGCGCGGAAATGATCCAGGCCGACTTGACGACGGCCGGGATACCGATTGCGACTGAAGAGGGCGTAATCGATTTTCACAGCACGAGACACAGCTTTATCACCATGCTGGGGAAGAACGGTGTTCCCCTGGTCATGGCGCAAAAGCTGGCGCGGCACAGCGACCCGAAGCTGACGGCTGGCGTCTACACCCATATGACGCTGACGGACGGGGCAAAGGAAATCGCCAAGCTGCCGGCCATGCTCCCGTCTTTCGGGCCGGAAACCGAGGCGGCGAAGGCGACCGGGACCTATGCCGCCGACACTAACGGAAATACGGTAACACAGGATATAAACGTCCACACTAAAATCAACACTACGGGTAAGAATTTAGGACTTATTATAAGGACTTACAGCGACGAACAAAGTTGCCAAAATGCGGCGACTTCCGGTGATTCATTAAAAATGGGAAACGAAAAAACCCCTTGTGGCACAAGGGGAAATGAGGCTAAAGAAGGTTGGTGGGGAGAGATGGTTTCGAACCATCGTAGAGTGAAACTCGACAGATTTACAGTCTGTTCCCTTTGGCCGCTCGGGCATCTCCCCGGGTAAGGCGAGCGTCCGCGCCCGAAGCCGAACCGGGCGCGAAGAAACGATTCTATGCCCGGCCGGCCGGCAAGTCAACCCTGAAATCGGGCGGCCGGCGAATTTTCCGCCGGAGACGCGTTTGCGCTTTCCGCGCCCGGGCCGGAAAACGCCGCCAAGCCATCAGGAAAAATCAAGGTAGCCGGCGGCCGGTCCGGCCCGCCCGCCGCCGAGCCGCAAATCGGCCAAACCGCGGATATGCGTCTCCCGCCTGGCCGAAAGGAGGCGCTCCACCGTGACCGGCCCCAGTCCGGGGACCCGGAGGAGTTGCCAGCGCTCCGCCGTCCGCAGCCGCAGGGGGAAGAACTCCGGGTGGGCGTCGGCCCAGCATTTTTTCGGGTCCGCCGCCAGGGACAGCCGGCCGGCCGGCCCGAAGGGCAGGTCGTCCCGGGAAAAGCCGTATTTCCGGAGCAAAAAATCCGCCTGGTACAGCCGGTGCTCCCGGGTCAGGATGTCCGGGTCGGGACGCTCTTCGCCAGGCAGGCCGGCCCGGCCCGGCCCGCGCTGATAGGCGGAAAAGTAAACCCGCTCCAGCCGGTGCTCTGCATAAAGCTCGCCGGTCTTGTCCAGGATCTCCCGATCGCTTTCGGCGGCGGCGCCGACGATGAACTGGGTGGTCTGGCGGACGCGCCGGCGCCCGGGCAGGTTCAGCAGCAAATCCCGGATCAGCCGGATTGGGCGCATGATGTCGCGCTCCCAAACCTTCCGGCCGGACAGGGTGGCGCAATGTTTGGCCGACGGCGTCTCGATATTCAGGGACACCGCGCTCGCCAGGCCCACCGCCTCGGCGATGGCCGCGTCGCTGGCGCCCGGGATCACCTTCAGGTGGATATAGCCCCGGTAGCCGTATTTGCGGCGGAGGACGGCGGCCACCCCGTTCAGGCGGGCCATGGTGTGATCCGGATCCCGGATTATCCCCGACGAGACGAAAAGGCCGAGAAGCCGCCGGCGCCGGTTGTGTTCGAGGAAAAGCCGGGCCAGCTCGTCCGCCCCCAGGGTGCAGCGCCTGACCTTGTCCTCGCCCGCCCGCAGGGGGCAGTAGCCGCAGTCGCCGACGCAGGCCGAGGACAGGAGGGTCTTGAACATGATGCCGCCGCCGCCGCCGGCCAGGCTCACCGGATAGAGCCAGGCCTGGTTGGAGGCGTCGCGCCGACGATGTTCGCCCTTGTCCCCGGTTCCGCAGGCGCAGGCGAGATCGTGGCGGCTCGCCTCCGCCAGTATAAGCAATTTTTCCTGGCTGTCCATGAGTGGCGATTATATCAATTTTCAGCGGATTTCAAACTGCTTTTACAGGGAATATACGGATTACGCCCGTCCCGCCGCCGGGACGGACGGCGGGAGCGCCGATTTTTGCCGGCTTCGCCCGGGATTTGCTTGACTTGGCCCGCCCCGGGGCTTATCATGTCCGACAGGTTTTCCAAAGCCGGCCGATCCGCGCGCCCGAAGGCGCGGCCGGAGGGCTTTTCGCATATGGGGACGGGTTGGCTTCGCCAACGTCCAATTCGCAGGGGTTTCGTTCGCGGAGTTACGGGAGGAAACGGGCATGGGCCGTTATTTGGGACCCAGAACCAAAATTTGCCGCCGGCTGGGGTTCATGATATACGACAATTCCAACATTGAAAAAGCCTTCATGAAACGGGAGCAGGAGCCGTTCCGCCGC
>JAISYD010000218.1 GCA_031270145.1 Planctomycetota bacterium | reverse complement strand
CGGGCGGCGGGCGAGCTTTTGGGACTGACCGGGCTGGCGGCCAAAAACAGCGTCGCCGAAATGGCCAGGCGGCTGGAGGCGGCGCGGCGGGAAAGCGAGAAGGCCTTCGACTCGCCCGGGCAGCGGGAAGCCTTCGGCCAGGCCTGGCAAGGCATACAGGCGGCGGCCATGGCGGCGGCCCGGGCGCACGAGCAAAGCCAGGCGCGGGAATATTCGCTGGCCACCCTGGCGGCCCAGAACCAGCAATTGGCCGAAGAGGCGGCGGCGGCGGCGGCCCGGCCGGACGGGGAGCGGGCGGTTTTGGCCGGGCCGGCCCAGGAAATGGTCTACAACAACGCCGTACACATGGCGGCCCTGTCGGGCCGGGACGCCGGCGCGGCGGCCCGGGAAAACCTGCGCGCCTTCCACGGCCGGCAACTGGACAGCATCGCCAGGAAACGGCCGGCGGCGGCATTGGCCTACCTGGAGAACGGCCAGGTGCGGCCGCTCTATTCCGAGGACGAATACCAGGCATTGGCCGACGCCTACCGGGAGCGGGGGCGGGAGCTGGACGCTAGCCGGCGGGAAGCGGCTAGGCAAGCCGAGGCGGAGGCCGACGCCCGGGCCGGACTAAGCGAGCGCGAAGCCTGGGACAAATACAGCCGGAACGCCGGCGGCGACCGCGACGCCGCCTGGCCGCAAATGGAAGCCTACCACAACGCCAAGGCCAGGGTGCAAAGCGAGGCCATAGCCCAAAAGGCGGAAAGGGAAACCGCCATCCGCCAGGCCTATATCAACGCCGGTTTCGACATGGCGAGGATGGAGGCGGGGGCGGGGGGAGCGGCGGCGGGAGGGGAAGGAGGAACGGGAGGGGAAGGGCTGGAACTGACCGCCAGGGAAAGGCGCCGGCTGGCGGAATGGGGAAGGAAGGTACTGGAGAACGGGGGAAGGGAGGGGGGAGAGGATGTGAGTTATCTGCTGGACCTCCAGGCCAAGCCGGCCTGGTGGCTCCAGGCGTACCTGACCGACAACGACGGGCGCGGCATGGAGGAGCTATTGGAAAAGGGCGGCGGCCTCGCCAATCCGCAAGTGGCGGCCGTCATCGCCATGGCGCGGGGCCAGGCGGCGGGGACGGCGCCCTTGGCCAAGACGCCGGCCGGCTGGGCCGCCAGGCGTTTGGCGACGGACGAAGGCTGGGTGATCGGCAAGGCCGGCAACCAGGCGGCGATTATCAACACCTTTGCCCGGCGTTTCGACGCGGCGGTGCGGGATCGCGCCAAAGCGACAGGCAAGCAACCGGGCGAGCTTGGCCAGGCGACACTAGACGAGCTGTACGCCCGGCTGCGCATAGCCGGGAACAAGGTTGACGGCGGCCCGGGCAGCGACAACGGCCACGACTGGACGCCGGAATACCAGCGCGGCCCATATCGAGGCGGGTTTGGGGTTCGGCCGGCCACCTTCGACGACTACGACGATTTGGGCGGCCCCGGCCCCTGGTCGGTTGACGAGGACGGGGACGACGTCGACGAGGGCGGCCTGGATTTGTCGGCGGCGATAAAAGAGGCGAAACGCTACATCGATAACGGCTGGGACGTGCAGGAGTTTATCTGGGACAACCAACTATCCGACGACGTGGCGGCGGAAGTGCTGGAGGCGATCAAGGACTATAAGCCGCGGCGGCGAAAAAAGGGCGGCAAGAGAGCCGCCAAAAGAGTTGTCTTTGACGACTACGACGATCTTGGCGATCCCGGCCCCTGGTCGGTGGACGAGGACGGGGAGGACGTCGGACTAGAAGACGGAGAGGGCGACCTTGCCTAACAACCCCTGGGCCGCGGCCGAAAAGTTAAACCCGGTTGCGGGCGAAAGCCAATATAAAACCCTCTTGCGGCTGGCGGCGGAAAGGCGGCGGCGCGAGGAGGAGGAGCGAAAGCGCCTGGAGGCGGAGGCCGAGGCTAAGGCGGCGGCGGGCCAGGAGGATGATTGGGAAGCGGAAGCGGAGGAAATCCGCCGGCAAAACCTGGCCAAAATGGCCGAGCGGGAGGAAATGGAGCGGGCCAGGGCGACGCGGGAAGTGGCCCGCCAGGCTATCCCCCTGAATGTCACGCCCGGGGACCTGCCGGCCGCCGGCCTGCCGGAATACAACCTAAACGCCAGCGAGGCGGCGGAAGTGCTTGCCGCCATGCCGGTGCAAGAACGGTTCGACGCGGCGGCCCGAATTGGCGGCGGCTTGGCCAATTCGCTGTCCCTGCTCAAAAAATCCGGACTGCCGGGGGCGGAAGAGGTGGAAAGCTATGCCCGGCAAACCGGAATCTCGCGCAACCTGGTGCGCGACCTGCTGCCGCACGCCAAGGACGAGCTGGAAGCCCGGGCCATGGCCAAGCGATTGCTGGATATTTACGGCGACGACCCGGCGGCGGTGGACAATTCCTACCTCATGAACCAGGTGCGCTTGAAACCGGACAGCGCTTACTGGCTGCAACCCGACATGGAGGCCAAGGCGCGATTTGAGGCGGCGCTGATGAGCCAGCGCGGCGGGTTTTTGGCCGGCCTGACCGACAACCCGACTTGGAAGGCGATCGGCAAATTCGCGGATCAACAGGCCAGCCGCCTGTGGCAAGGCTACAAGGAAATTGGCCGGCAAAACGTCAAAATCGTCCATGGCATCAGCTCCGCCGCCGCCGGACTGGCCGGCGCCCAGTCGGTCAAAAAATGGCTGGACGACATACACCGGGAAATACAGCATCTCAACCCGCAGACCCGGATTGACACCGGCAACCAGGCGGTGGACTGGCTGCTGGACAAGGCGTTTATAGACGCGCCGAACCTGTATTCGCAGATGGCGCCCTACGTCATTTTAGGCAAGACCTACGGCTGGGCGGCCCGCGTCGCCGGCATGTGGGGCGGCGAACTGTCGGACATGCTTGAGGCGGACGTGCCGCTGGCCTACGCCCTGCCCTGGTCGGCCATATCCGCCGGCCTGCAAAGCTACATCGAATCGGCGAAAATCTATCCGCGCTTCGAGAGCCTGGCCAGGGGCATCGCCAATAACCCGGCCTTGCAGCGGCCGCTGGCGCAATGGGCAATCGAAGGCGGAATCGAATCGCTGAAACAGGTCCCTGACGAGTTTTTACAAAACAGCGTGAGCAAGCTGATGGGCGACCTGGGGCAACTGTCGGCCAGCGGCGACACGGAGGAGTTTTACCGCCGGCTGCTGTCCGGCTGGGGCGAACCCATCGAGGGCGCGGCCACCGCCGGCATCGCCAGCCTGTTTCTGATGGGCGCGGGGGCGCCGGCCGCCGCCCGGGCACATCTGCGTTATCGGGCCAAAATCGCCGGCGTCGAACAAGCCCTGACCGCCGCCGCCGCCGACAAGCAGCTCGCCGCCGACCCGATCCGCTACAAGGAAAACATCCAGCCGATCATCAAAAACGCCCTGACCTACAACCAGGCCACGCCGGCCGAAGTGTACATACCCGCCGCCAAGGTGGATGAACTGGCGGCCGACCCGGCCGAGCGCGACCGGCTGCTCGACATCATGGGCGCCAGGGAGGAGTACCGCCGCTCCAAGGCCACCGGCGCCGTCATGGCCATAAAGCTGGAAGGCTATGTCGCGGCCATCGCCAACCACGCCAAGCGGGGCGAGTGGCAAAAGTGGATACAGGTCGATCTGGACGGCCCGGACAGCCAGCAGGCCGAAAAGGCCGAGGAAACGCAAAAGCGAATACAGGCCGAGGCGGACGAGCTGGTACGGCAAATCCGGGGACTGGCTGGCGGCGGCGAAGCCCTGCCGCCGGAGCTGGAGGTTTTGCGGGGCGACCTGCGGCAGATT
>JAISYD010000173.1 GCA_031270145.1 Planctomycetota bacterium | reverse complement strand
GGCGGACAATAATTTTTTGTTTGCCGCATCGCGGCGCCTTTGTATCATAACCTGACAGTTGCCGGGGAGCCCCGGCGAATTGGCGTTTCGCCTCGCGGCGGCCCGGTTGGTCAAGCGGGATTTGGCCAAACGCCGGGAGCGGTTGGAAACGGCGGTTGTGTGAGCGGGGGAAGAACGGCCATCCCGCTCGATCCAGAACCGGGCCGCATAGGTGTTTCAATCACCAAGGCGCCAATGCCGCGCCCAATGGAAATACGACAGCGATATCGAGTTTCGGGATGGAACCAAGGAGAAATACCCATGCCAGGACAATCATATCGGCCCAACGCCTTTTCCGATTTCCCGGCCAGCCATGCCGAAACCGCGACCAAGTTCCTTACCCGCGTATACCTGTGGATGTTCGCCGGTCTCATGGCGACCACCTTCGTGGCGCTCGCCGTGGCCGAAAGCGAAACCCTGCCGCGGCTAATCTTCGAGAACCGCCTGGCGTTCTGGGGACTGGTTGTCGGGGAACTGGGGTTGGTGATGTTTTTGTCGGGCGCGGTCAACAAACTGTCGCCCGCCGCCGCCGCCGTACTGTTCATCCTTTACAGCGTCTTGAACGGCGCCACCGTTTCCGCCGTCCTGCTTGTCTACACCGGCGAATCGCTAATCCGGGCCTTCCTCTCGGCCACCCTGCTTTTCGCCTCCATGAGCGCCTACGGGTACGTCACCCGCCGGGATCTTGCCTCTCTTGGCAACCTATGCCTGGTCGGGCTTTTCGCCGTCATCGCCTCATCCATCCTCAACCTCTTCCTTGGATCGTCCGGCCTTGATTATTTCACCAGCATCATCGGCATCCTGATTTTCCTTGGCCTAACCGCCTACGACACCCAGAAGATGCTGAGGATCGGCGACCAGGCGACTGATGGCGGAGAGGAGGCGCTGCGAAAAAGCGCCATCCTTGGCGCCCTGGCCCTTTATCTGGACTTCATCAATCTGTTTTTGTTTTTGTTGCGCGTTTTCGGGAAGCGCAGATAAGCGATGTAAAATGGCCCGGCTATTTCCGGCCTAAGACGGCGAATTCCTCGACATCCAGGGTAAATATTATGCCGCCGCCCGGCTCGGCCAAGGCCGGCAGGGTCTGGATCGCCTCCACGATGCCCGGGGCCGAGGATCGCTCGGCCACGATGAGCAGCATCTCCTTCTCCGGGACCAGGGTGATGCCGAAAAAACTGACATCCTCCTCGGTGCCGGTGCCGTGGGCGTTCAGGAGCGTGCCGCCGGTCGCCCCGGACTTGCGGGCGGCGGCCATGGCGTCCTCGCCAAAGCCGGAATTGACGATGACCGCTATGAGGACATGGCTGGAATCCATTTTCCCGCTCCTAGGCTGCGAAGGTTCATCCGGCGGCGGCTCCGGGAAACCAAGACGGTAAAACACGTTCGGCACATTGAGAAGGGTGGCGAGGCCGCTGACGCGCCCGGATTCAGACGCCGCCAGAACGGCCCGCGCCACCTCGCCGGCCTCCCGCCCCAGCACGATGAATACCACATCCTGGGGAATGTCCGAAAGGGCCAGGGCGCGGAGAAACGCGCTGTCCCCCAGCGACTTGCCAAGCGCGATGGTGCCGCCGCGCGCTCCGGCCGCCTTAGCCGCCGCGACCACCGCCCCTCCCTGCCGCCGCCCGACATAGCAGATGAGAATCTTTCCCGGCCGATAGCCGAAATTGCCCGCGTCCAAATTTAGCGCCTTTCGCCAACGCCCGTGTTCCGGGATATAATCCTGGTCAGCCGCCGATTGGCCTGTTTCTTCTCAAGCATGCCGACCATGATGCCGAAAACCTGGATGGTCGTCAGCGGCGCCATGGCGATCATCGCCACCATGCCGAAGGCGTCGGTGGCGGGATTGCCGCCCAAGGCGAATGACGCCCCGAGGGTCAGGGCCAGGACAAAGGTGGTGGACATCGGACCGGACGCCACCCCGCCGGAGTCAAAGGCGATGGCGGTGAAAAGCGGGGGGGAAAAAAAAGTTAGCCCCAGCGCCAGGATGTAGCCGGGGATCAGCATCCACCAGATGCTGGCCCCGGTCACCACCCGGAACATGCCCATGGCGACGGCGACGGCAATGCTGAAAGAAAGGGCGGCCAGGAGATACTTGCGCTTGATGTAGCCGCCGGAAACCGCCTCGACCTGCTCGGTCAGCACCCACACCGCCGGTTCGGCGCACACCACCACCGCCCCCAGGATCAGCCCCACCGGCAAAAGCAGCCAGCCATCAAGCAGGTCGCCCAAGCCCATGCCCAGCGACCGGCCAATCGGCGTGAAGCCGCCGGCGACCCCGACCATGAACATGACCAACCCGATAAACGAGTAGAGGAAGCCTATAAGCATGCGCCGGACCAATTCCCGGGGGAGGCGAAGCAGGAAAAACTGGAAGATCAGGAAAAGCATGAAGATCGGCGCCAAGGCGACGGCGATGTCGCCGCCGACCTGGGGGATTTCGTACAGGAAGCTGTCGAACAGTCCGGGATGCGCATCCTCGCCGACCGCAACCTCCCCGCCCCCCAGCTTGACCTTGGACAAAAGCCCCATGAGCGCCACGGCCATCACCGGACCGATGGAGGCGAGGCCGACGAAGCCGAAACTGTTGTCGTCGCCGCTCCGGCGCGCCATGGAGGAAGCCACGCCAATGCCCATGGCCATGATGAAGGGGACGGTGATGGGGCCGGTGGTGGCACCGCCCGAGTCGAAGGCCACGCCGACGAAGCCGGGATCGATGAAGGCGCAGGCGATGAACAGCAAAAGGTAACAGGCCATCAGCAAAAGGCGAAGGGACAGTCGCAAGAACGCCCTGAGCATGGCCAGCACCAGGAAAAACCCCACGCCGAAGGCGATCAGCGTCAGCAGGAGGCCCCGGTTTATCTCCGGATCGATGCCGGCGACCTGGGTCGCCAGCACCTGGACGTCGGGCTCGGCTATGGTGATGGCGAAACCGATGATGAACGAGGCGGCGAGGATGAGGGCGATGTTGCGCCTGCGGGCCAGGGCGCCGCCAATCCTCTCCCCGAAATCCACCATGCCGAGCTCGGCGCCCAGCAGGAATATGGAAAGGCCGAGGATAATCAGGACGCCGCCAAGCATGAAGCGGGCCAACTGGCCTTCCGGAAGCCGTGCCAGGGTCAGATGCAACAGGGCGACAATCGCCATGATGGGGATCACGGAAACCGCCGACTCCCTAATTTTGGCACTCAGACTTGAAAGCAAATACGGCCTCCAAAGGAAAACACGCCGCCGGTTGACCCACACCACCCCAAAAAAAATTTATTTCGCGTAGTCGGCTATATTGGCAGCATTGATAAACACCTGCTCGACAATCACTTCCGGCGGGACGGTTTTGCCGGAAAGCGCGTCAAACATAACATCCACCGATCGGGAACCCTGCAGGGAAGTGTTCTGCGACACGGTTCCGGTGAGGCGGCCGTCCTTCACCGCCGCCAGGGCGTCAGGGACGGCGTCCAGGCCATAGACCTTGATCCGGTTCAAAAGTTGGGCATCCTCTATCGCCTTGAGGGCGCCCAAGGCCATGCCGTCGTTCTGGGCCACCACCGCGTCAATGGGCTTGCCGGTCTGGAGCCAGTTTTCCACCAGCTTAAGGGCGGCCTCGGCGTCCCAGTTGGCGGTCTGCTCGAAGACCACCGACATCCCGGGGTTTTGGTCGAGGATTTTCTTGTAGCCGGCGCTCCTGCCGATCTGGGCGTCGGAACCCATGGGGCCGAGCAGCAGGGCGACCGAACCCTTTCCGCCAAGGGCTTTGGCGGCCGCCGCCATTTCCAATTCCCCGCCGTCCTCGTGGCTGACGCCCACGAACGAGACGGCGTTTTGCTGGTTGGTGGCCTTTTGGTTCACCGTCACCAGGGGGACGCCCATTTCCCGGGCCAGATTGACGGCGGGCTGGATGCCGTCGACCGACACCGCCTCCACGATGATGCCGTCCACGCCCTGGGCGATCAGGGATTCGATCTGCCCCACCTGCCGCGCCGCATCCTTATTGCCGTCGTTGACGATCAACCCCAACCCCAACTCCTTGGCCCGGTTCTTGATCGCGTCCGACATTTCAATGGTGAAGGCGTTGGACATGTGGCTCATGCATAGCGCCACCGTCCTTTCTCCGGCCGTGGCGGCGGACAAAAGCGCCGCGGCCGCCAAGGCGGCCAAACCAACAGCGGAAAGCAGCGAAGACGATTTCATGGATTTACCTCCCCCAAAAAAAGACCCACGCTAAAACTCGCGGAACACGCCGGACAACTTGCCAGGGCCAGGCGCCTAATTGTCCCTGGCCTTGGCGCGGGTATCGTACAACACGGCTATGATAATGATGGCGCCCTTTATTATCAATTGTAAATTCGATTGCATGCCCAAAAGATCTAGGCCGTTGCCCATAACCGCGATGAAAAGCGTGCCCACCACCGCGCCGTACCACTTGCCGGAACCGCCGCTCATGCTTACCCCGCCGATGGTCACCGCGGCGATGGCGTCAAGCTCGTAGCCTGATCCGGAGGTGGGGTTCCCGGACACGATGCGCGAGGCCAGGAGCAACCCGGCCAGGCCGGCCAACAGGCCGGAAATGGCGTAAACCCCCACCTTGACGCCGGCTATGTCCACCCCCGACACCCTGGCGCTCATTTCGTTGCCGCCCACGGCGTAGACGTGGCGACCGAAAACGGTCTTGGTCAGGAAAAAGGCGCCGACCAGAACCACCATGACGAAATACAGGGTCAAGGCCGGTACCCGCAAGGGGAAGGACTCGGAGGGAAAAAAGCCTCCCGCCAGGCGCTCGAATTCCTTGGACATGTTGTAAATGGGGGAGCCGCCGCTAAGGATAAGCGCCAAGCCCCGGGCCATGGTCATCATGCCGAGGGTGACGATGAAGGGCGGTATTTTCCCCAGGGCGATCACCAGTCCGTTGACGACGCCAAGCGCCAGGCCCACCAGGACGGCGAGCGCCACGGGGACAAGCAAATGATGTTCCCCGGGATGGGAAAACATGGCCGCCGCCACCCCGGCGACGGCGAGGATGGAACCCACCGACAGATCTATGCCGCCGGCGACGATGACGAAGGTCATCCCCACCGCCAGGATGCCGTTGATGGAAGCTTGCTTCACGATGAGGACGAGATTGCGCGGATTGATGGAATTGCCGCCGGAAATCAGCGCCATCAGCGCCATCAGCGCGATGAAGGCGATGAAAATCCCCAATTCCCTGAAATTGCGCCCCTTGCCGCCTGTACGCATGGATAACCCCCGCCCTGAAAGTCAAAGATGGGACGCCAACGCCATTATCGCCTCCTGGGTCAGGCCGTCCCGGCCCAATTCGCCGGCCAATTCGCCGTCCGCCAGGACGATTACCCGGTCGCTCATACCGATTATCTCGTTCATCTCGGAGGAAATCATCAGGATGGCCTTCCCCCTGGCCGCCAGCTCGTTCATGAGAAGATAAATCTCGTGCTTGGCCCCGACGTCGATGCCGCGGGTGGGCTCGTCGAAAATCATTATTTCCGGTTCGGCCAACAGCCATTTGGCGAGGACCGCCTTCTGCTGGTTGCCGCCGGAAAGCGCGGCGACCGGCGTCCCGGACGATTCCGCCCTCACGCCCAGGCGCGACATGTGGCTGTCCACCGCCGCCTGTTCCAGCTTGCGGCTGATCACGCCGCGGCGGCAAAAGGAGCGTAGGCCCAGCAAGCCGATGTTCTCCCCGACCGTACCAGCCAGGTTAAGCCCTTTTTGCTTGCGGTCGTCGCTGATCAGGGCCATGCCGCAGGCGATGGCGTCGCGGGGGGAGCGGATGTCGCGGACGTTTCCCCTAACCGCCACCTCGCCCGCGCTTTTGGGCCGCAGGCCAAACAGGCACTCGGCCATTTCGGTGCGCCCGGCGCCCATAAGGCCGGCCACGCCGAGAATTTCGCCGCGCCGCAGGGTGAAGCTCACGTCATGGAACTTCCGACCGTCCGAAAGCCCCCGCACAGTCAGCAGCGGCTCGCCGGGGGCAATCCGGCCGCGCCCGGGATAGACATCCTCGATTTCGCGGCCGACCATCAGGCGCACCAGGGATTCCGGATCCAGCTCCGCCGCCGGACGGCTGTCCACCAGGCAACCGTCGCGCAACACGGTTACGCGATCAGAAATCCGGAATATCTCGTTCATCTTGTGCGAAATGTAGATGATCGACACCCCGGCTTTTTTCAGGCGCCCGATATGGAAGAAAAGGCGCTCGGTCTCGCGCTCGGTGATGGCCGAGGTGGGCTCGTCCATCACTATGATCCCGGCACCTTGGGAGAGGGCCTTGATTATCTCCACCAACTGCGTCTCGGCCACGCTCAAATCGCGCATCCGTGCCGTCGGCGCCGCGTCCAGCCCCATTTCCGCCAGGAGCAACGCGGCCTTGGCGTTCTCGGCGCGGACGTCCACCAGGTTCAGGCGGCCGAAGCCGGGCCGGCGGATCTCGCGGCCCAGGAAGATGTTGTCCGCCACCGTCATGTCCAGGACGGGATAAAGCTCCTGGTGAATCATGGCTATGCCGTGATCCAGCGCCTCGCGCGGCGCCGACAGCCTGATTGGCTCGCCGTCAACCCGGATTTCCCCCGCGTCGGCGCGGCAAAGACCGACGAGTATCTTCATCAGGGTCGATTTGCCGGCGCCGTTTTCACCCATAAGGGTATGAACTTCCCCCCGCCCAAGGGAGAAATCGATCCCGGAGAGGGCCTTGACGTTGCCGAAGGACTTGGATATGCCGCGCATCGCCATTTTTTCGGCGGCCATGGCTTCACTCCGCCTTTCCGCCGACAGGCGCGGCACAAAGCTCTTCCATCGTCTCCCTTCCCCGGGCGGGAAGGCAACCCGGCTTTTCCCGGCCACGGCAAGCACACGCCGCGATTATACTTCCACGCCGCAGCGTTGACCATAAAAAAACGCTTCGGAGATGAGGCGGGGATGCCAGGGGAAGCGGACATGCGGGGCCCAAGTCGAAAGAACGTTTACTCGCCCGCGTTTCCCCCCGATGTTTTGGACGCCTGGCGGGCGTTGACCGAATCGTATCGCGCCAAAAAGGATCCCACGGCGGCGTATCGTCTGCATTCGTACGGCTATTTGGTCGAAAACAACAATAGATACGCAATGGCGTCTTTGTCCCGAATGGCCGGAGATTGAAGATCAATGCCGCATTTCCAACTCGCCTGGCGCTATGCCAGCCGCAGGCTGGTCAACCTCATCGCCGTCGCCGCCATCGCCATGGCGTTGGCGGTGCAGATAGTCGCCATGGCGGTGCTGGACGGCATGCTGGTCGACATGGAAAAGCGCCTCCGCAACCTGGGCGGGCAGGTGACGATCCGGGTGGCGGGCGAACCTCCGGGGCGCCGGGCTTTCGCCAGGGCGGCGGAGGAAATTAAAAAAATGCCCGGAGTCGAGGCGGTGACGCCGCTGATCCAGAAAGTCGGCTTCCTCGAATCCGGCGGCGGCGCCGAATACGTTTGGGTGCAGGGAATCGATCTGGCGGCGGAACTGGCCCACAGTTCGCTCGCCAGCCATCTCCTCTCCTATCGGCCCGACCCGACCAATCCGACTTGGGGACAGGAGAACAATCTCCCCGGCCTGTTCATGGGCGAACAGTTGGCCCGGCGCCTCGGAGCGGTTCCCGGCGGCGCGGTCGAATTGTTTTACGCCGACCGCGGCGCCGACGGCGGCTTTAGGCAGAAGTCCCGCAAGTTCGCGGTGACGTCCCTTTTCCGCAGCGGCGTTTTTGAAAAAGACGGTTACGGCGTCTACATCCCCATTGAGGAGGCGGGGAAATTTTACCTGGCCGATTATCCCGACGCCGGGCAACGGGCGGAGATTCTGGTCGCCTGGTTGGCCGATCCGTCGCGGGCCGACGCCCTGGAAGCGGAAATGGCGGAAACCGCCCGACTGTCCCTGGCCGAAAGCATGGGCCGGGAGCTGGACATCCAGTCCGACACCTGGCAAAAACGCTGGAGCGAAATGGCCCAAGGCATGAAACACGAGAACAATCTGATGGAATTGGTGTTGTTCCTGAACGACGGGGCAAGCGGCTTTTGCGTTTTCGCCATCATGGTCACCCTGGTAAGCCGGCGCATCCGCGACGTCGGGCTGCTTCGCTGCCTCGGCGTTTCGCGCCAAGGAGTGATGGCCATCTTCCTAGGCGTCGGCTTGTTGCTGGGGACGGCCGGCGGGGCGCTGGGAATCGCGGCCGGAGCGGGGCTGTCCGGGCCATTGCGGTACGAACGCGTGAACGGTGTTCCCCGCCTCGCCGCCGGCGGCGCGGCGGAGACGCCCCTCGCCGGGTTGGAGAAGGCGGCCGATCGCCGCCCCCGGGTGGACAGGTATTACGAAATGATCACCGGCCAGCCGCTTTATCCCCCGCGCATGTTCGGGTTGAACGGGGAGGCCGGCCTGCCCCTGGTGATTTATCCCTGGAAATTGGCGCTGTATTTCGCCGCCGCCAGCCTGGTTTCCGTGCTCGCGGCCATGTACCCGGCGGTCTGGGCCGCCTGCCGGGAGCCCATGTCGGCCCTGCGGGAGGGCTGACATGGGAGAATTGGCGCTGGAGGCGGAAAACCTGAGCAAGACCTACCGCGACGGCGAAAAGCCGCTCACGATACTCCGCGGCGTCGGCTTCGCGGCAGCGGCGGGCGAGACGATCGCCATTGTCGGCCGGAGCGGCTCGGGGAAAAGCACGCTCCTGAACCTGTGCGGCCTGCTGGATCGCCCGGATTCCGGGGAAATTCGCATAGCCGGCGTTCCCGCAAGCAAACTTTCCGACTCCGGGCGAACCGCTCTGCGGGGGAGGGACATCGGCTTTGTATTTCAGAACTATCACCTGCTGCCCGACTTCACCGTCCTGGAAAACGTCATGCTCGGCGGCGCGGCGGCGCGGGGCGGCGGCATGGGGGCGGGGAACCGCGCCAGCGCCCTCGACTGGCTGGAGCGGCTGGGACTGGCCGAACGCCGCCGGCACCGACCGGACCAGCTTTCCGGCGGCGAACGGCAGCGGACCGCCATTGCCAGGGCCCTGCTGCCCAATCCCCGCCTCCTCCTATGCGACGAACCGACCGGCAACCTGGATGCCGCCACCGGCGATGAGGTATCGGCCTGGCTGTGGCGGGCGGCGGACGAGGCCGGCATGGCCATGATCATCGTTACCCATGAACCGGCGCTGGCCAACCGGGCGGATCGAGTTCTCCGCCTGGAGGCGGGAAAACTCTCGGCCGACAAGCAGCCCGTCAACGACAAGGAAGGTTGAAAGGTCTCATATGGACAAACTGATTTCCCGGCGCGCGTCCAGCGGCGGAAGGCCGGCCTTCGGAGCCGGCGCCGCCCTGACGCTGATCCTGGCCTTGTTGGCCGGCGGTTGCGAAGAGCAATTGTTCAGCTATCAAACGCGGGGCGAATCCCCCGTCGCCGCCCGAAAGGTGCTGGTATTGCCGTTCATGGACACCCGCACCTTCATCGACAACCGGGATCCCCATCGGGACGGCCTGGGGGAACACGTCAGGGACATCTTCATATCCGCCCTGCGGGACAGCCCGATCGGGGCGGAAATGGAAATCCTGTCGCCTCCGCTGCCGGATCAGGATGTTTCCCTCACCAGCGCCCAGGCGGCCGAAATCGGTCGGCGGCATGGAGTTGATTTGGTGGTGGCGGGGCAGGTTTTCAGCTTTACCGGAACCCGGGCGGCCAGCATCCCGGCCCGGGCCGGGATGTTCGTCCGGGTGGTTTCCGCCAGCGACGGCGCCTTGCTGTTCGTAGGCGACAACTACCATTCGGCAAGCTTCCCCGGCGCCGGTGGCGGCAGGGAACTCCAGGCGAAATACGTAGCCGCCAAACTGGTGGACGGGTTTTTCAAGTCCTCCGGCGGCAACCACCCGTCCCGCCGGAGGGTGGCCTCGACCCTGGCCTTGGCCCAGCTGGCCGCCATGCCGACCGGCGACAATCGGCCAGCCGGAAACCTTGACCTTCCTCTCCTGCCGCAACCACCACCCTTCCTGGATTTTGGGGAAGAAGGGGATACCGCTTCCGGAGAAGCGGCCGAAGCGCCGAAAGCCAATCCGGACGAGGGGAAAACCCTCGCCGAGCAAGAGGAAAACGAGCCGGAGCAAGATGATCCGGCCATTGCCGACGCCACTCCGGTGGATAAGGAAACGGAAGCGGCGGCCGGCGACGCTTCCAACATCCCGGCCGGAACCGGCGATGCCCTGGACGACATTGAGGAACTTGCCGCCAAAATAAGCGGCGACGACTTGGCCGCCGACATTTTCGCCGAGGGCGAGGAACTTCTGGCCGGGGCCCTCGCCTTCCGTCGCGGAGAAGCCAAGCCGCAAACGGACGAAGCGGCGGAACGGGAAGCATCGACGCTTTCGGAGTTTTCGGGTCCGGAGACGGAAAGCGCCGCCTCTACCGCCATCGCGGCAACCACGCCTTCGCCGGAGGCCGCGGCGGAGGTTATGGCGGATGTCGCCGCCGCCTCCCCGGACTGGCCGGACGAACCGGCGGACATGGACGGCGATCTGGCCGAACTGTCGCTGGACGACGGGCCGGTGGTCAGCATTCCACTGACGGCGGAACAGCCGCGACTGTATTTGGATCGCGCTCAAACCGCCAGTTCCGGCCGGGCGGAAGCTCCGCCCGGGAACGGCGGCCGGCCGATCCGGGTGCTGCTCCTGCCCTATCACGACCGGGAAAATCCCAACAACCTGATAGCCGCCACCGGCGGCGGCGAGGTGGTGACCAGCATTTTCGGAGCCCGTCTGGCCGGCGCCGACGGTGTGCGGTTGTTATGGGACGCCACCGGCCAGGCCACCCACGACCGCCTGTTGACCCGGGAAGAAGTCGTCAAGATGGGAAGCATCGCCGGAGCCGACTATGTGGTGCGCGGCCAAGTGGTGGAATTCCGCCGTTCGCAGTCGGTGCCGAGCATTTATTCGGCGATGATCTCCACCGCCCTGCTGGCGGCTCAAATCGTCTTCGCCGAAATGTCCGGAGTGGACGTGGCAACCGAGATCTATCGGGTTGCGGATGGCCGCTGCGTGGCCTCCCGCCGGGATCGGACCCAGCAAAAATACGTGGTGCAGGCGGAAAAAACCGTCCGCCGCCTGGCCGCCGGCGTGACCGCCGGTTTGCTGGAAATACTCGCCGACGGCGATCCGGAGACGATGGAGCCGATTATAGACACCCTGTCGCCGGTGACGGTCATGACCAACCCCAGTTGAAACGGATTCGAAGGGGTGGGGCGGGCTTGGGTTTCCGGGAAGGTTTTACCGGCGATCACCAGCGCCAAAAAGTCCAAAAGCACAGGGCGAACAAGGTGAACAATTCCAGCCGCCCCAGCAGCATGTCAAGGCTAAGGACCCACTTGGCGACGGCGGGGAGGTGCTGGAAATTCTCGGCCGGCCCCACTCCGCCGAATCCGGGCCCCACATTGGCCAGGCAGGTGAGAGCGGCGCTGAGCGAAGTGGCCAAATCCACCCCCGCAGCCGCCAGGATTAGGGTCGAAACCGCCCAGACCAGGGAAAAAAGGATCGCGAAGCCGACGCAGCCCTCAATCACATTTTTCGGCAGCTCGATCCCGTTGAACTTGTCTAGCCTGACCGCGTTCGGGTGCACCAGTTTGTAGGTCACGCGGTGGAGGAGTTTCCCAAACACCAGCATCCGCATCCATTTCACCCCGCCCGAGGTGGAGCCGGCGCATCCCCCGACAAGCGTCAGGACAAGTATGATCGCCTGAGACAGCGGCGGCCAGGCCTCGTAATCGGCGGTGGTGAAGCCGGTGGTGGACATTATCGAGGTGGCCTGGAAGGCGGCGGTCCTCAGGGCCGGCTCCAAATCCATGCCGCCGGCCAGGAGTTGGACGAAAATGGCCAAGGTCGCCGAACCGGCGATCAGGGCGTAAAGACGGAGCTCCTCGTCCGCCAGGGAAACCCCGAACCTGCCCCGCAGGAGGTTGAAGTGGATGGAGAAATTGACCCCCGCCATGAACATGAAAACAACGCAGACCCATTGGCTGTAGGCGCCGAAAGCGCCCATGGACGCGTTCCGAGTGGAAAAGCCGCCGGTCGCCAAGGCGGCGAAGGCGTGCGCCGCGGCGTCAAGAAAATCCATCTCCCCGAACAACAGGAGAAGGAACATGGCAAGGGTCAGGAGCAGGTAAACCTGCCAAAGGATGACCGCGGTATCCCTCAAGCGCGGCGTCAGCTTGTCCGAATCTGGACCGGGAACCTCGGCGCGGTACAACTGCATGCCGCCCACCGCCAAATGAGGGAGCAGGGCGAGCGACAGGACGATGATGCCCATGCCGCCCAGCCAATGGGTCATGCTCCGCCACAACAGGAGACTAGCCGGCGCCGACTCGATGTCGGCCAGCACCGAGGCGCCGGTGGTGGAAAAGCCGGAAAAGGACTCGAACGCCGCGTCCGTGAAGGAGGAGAACATTCCCCCGAACATGTAAGGCAGGGCGCCGAGCAACCCCGCCGCCAGCCAGCCGCCGGCCACCGCCGCCGCCCCTTCCCTGGCGTCCAAGCTCGTGTTTTGGGAAAACCGCCTCCGGAACAGCCACATGACTCCGCCGCCCACGCTCATGAGCATCAGCATGGAATAGAGCAACGGATAAAACCCGGCGTCGAAGCGGTGGAACGCGTAGAGCAAGGGAAAGGCCATGCCCGCCCCGGTCACAAAAACCAGCCCGCCGATTATATAGCCAATCAATGCCAGCCGCATTTATGGAACTTCCTCCGGTCGCGACTCTCACTTCCGCGCGTTCAGCAATTCCTTCACCCAGCCCAGGCGGCCGCGCTCGCAAATAAGGGTAGGAAATCCCCGGCCCGCAAGACGGTGTCGCCGCCGGGTATGAACGCCTCCCCCTCCCGGATCGCGGCCAAAAGGTTGATCCCGGCGGGCACGGACAAATCCCGCAAGGGCCGGCCAAGGAAGGCCGAACCCGGCTGGATCATGCCTTCCAGCATCTCCACATCCTCGTCCTGGGTGAGGATCGAGGAAAGCCGCAAGCCGCGCCGGAGCAGGCGGCTGATCGAATTCGCGGCGGCCAGGCGCGGATTCACGCTCAATTTCAGTCCTATGGCCAGGACAATGGGCATATAGGCGTTTTTGTTCACCCGGGTTATGGTGTTGGGGCAGCCCAGGGATTTGGCCAGGAGGCAAACCAGGATATTGGTCTCGTCGTCGCCGGTCAAGGCGATGGTCATGTCGGTTTCGTCCAGGCGCTCCTCCCGCATGAAGCGCCGATCCGTCCCGTCGCCAAACAGCACCACAGCGTTTTTCAACTTCCCGGCCAGTTTGGCGGCGCGTTTTTCATCCCGGTCCACCAATTTGATCCGGAAATCGCGGGACTCCAGCCGTTCCGCCAGCCGCAAGCCGATATCCCCGCCGCCAACCACGAAAAGCCGCTTGATCGGGGGGACCACGGAATCGGTGAGGGCAAGGACGGCGGGCAGCGTCTCCTTGAGGCAAACAAAGTATACCACGTCGCCCTTGGCGATGGTTTCCTCGGCGGTGGGGATGCGCATCCGTTCCCGGCGCAAAATGCCGCCTATCCGCAATCCTCGATCCTCGGTCAATTCCGGGAGTTTGGCCAGGGGGCTGCCGATTAGCCGGCCGGAAAGGATTTCCACGGCGATGACCTTGACCCGGCCGCCGCCAAACTCGCCGTAATCCACCGCCCTGGGCAGAGCGATCATTTTTTCCAGGCCGTCCACCACCTCCGCGTCCGGATTGATCATGGCGGCAAGATTCAGCGTGTCGGGCGCGCCGAGTTCCGGCATGGTGGCGTATTCGTCGTTGCGCACCCGGGCAACCTTGGTGGCGGCCGGATTCAAGCGGTTGGCGATCAGGCAGGCGATCAGGTTGACCTCGTCGTTGTCGGTCACCGCGATCAGAATTTCCGCCTCGGCCGCCCCGGCCCTTTTCAGCACCTCCGGGCCAACGCCGCCGACGAGTATTTGCGCGTCCATGAGCCGCCGCGCCGACAGGAGTTTACCCTGGTCGCGATCCACCAGGACCACCTGGCGGCCCTCCCGGACCAGGCGCTCGGCGATTTTGACGCCGACCTCGCCCGCCCCGACGATAATCGCGGCATGGGCGGCGCTCAGGGAAATCTCGCGCTTGAAATCCATCGTCGGCCTTTTTGGGGAAAGCCCGGCTACCGGCTCTTGTAGTAGTTCGCGAATTCCTTGTCATGCACCATGATGTGCTCCTTGAGCCAGGCTATGACGGTCTTGTTGATTTTCATCATGACCATCAGGGTCGGTCCGGAGGCGTCGAATTCCTTTTTCAACTCGTTGAAGGTGGCGATGAACTTGGTGTGATAGCTCTTGTGGAGTTCGGCCTTGGGATACTTGGACACGGCCTGGAGGACTTGCTCGTCGTTGAAATGCTTCACCACGTAATTGGCGAGGAATTTCAGGGTTTCCGGAATGCGGGTCTTGTTGTTGACGTCCATAAGGATGTCGACCTGGCGGAAAAGTTCCTTGTGTTGCGTATCGATTTGCGGTACGCCCACCTCCAAAGTCGAATTCCACAACATGCGAATCTCCTTTACGGTCCATGCCGGCGGCTTGCCGCCGCCCCCCCTCAACATTTTCCGGTTGCCGGGCGAATGCCTCGGCTCAACCCTCTCTGCCCGATTATAAGGCGGACACCGGCGATTGCAACCGAACATTCGCATGAAACAGGAGCCAAGTTTTCCGCTTGACAAAACGCGGGAGGTTGATAGACTTTTTCACTTCATTGCCCCCTAGTCTAATGGCAGGACGGCAGACTCTGGATCTGTGGGTCGGGGTTCGAATCCCTGGGGGGCAACCAATTAAAAGCCACTTGTCCCGCAAGCGATTGGCTGGCGGCAACCGGGACAGGCAGGAGAGATGCCGGAGCGGTCGAACGGGCACGCTTGGAAAGCGTGTGTATGGGAAACTGTACCCAGGGTTCGAATCCCTGTCTCTCCGCCAATTACTTTAACTCCTTTATTTTCAAGGAGTTATTTTGTCAACGGGCACAACTGGGGGCACAAGTTCCAGGACAACGGCAAAGGACGCGGGCTAGGCCGGCTACCGCCGTTGGTGCGCGGCGCAATTCACGCACTCGACCTCGGCCGGACTATGATATCAATCAGGCCAACATATAATTTACATTGCGGCGTATTGCACGTGCCGCTCTTGGAAGAAATTTTTGCCGACATTGGGCTGTCTTTGTGTGCTTCACGGGTAGGCCGAGACGTTCGCCTTCAAGTCATCCTTGTCTTTCGCCCTTCGGCGGCCGACGGCGTTGGATTTCACGTCGTTGTTCAAATACTCGTCAGGATTCAGATCCGGGCTGTACTTTCGGAAGGAAGAAGAGGCGGATGGACGAGGAGCGCTTCTCCACTATTTA
>JAISYD010000126.1 GCA_031270145.1 Planctomycetota bacterium | reverse complement strand
GCAAGACGGGCCGCGAAGCGGTCCGCACCTACGCCGCCTCCGTGTTCCCGACCTTCGTGGACGAGGACGGCGACGGCTTCCCGGACAACCCGGACGCCGAGGTTACCCTGGCGGTGCAGTTCGCCAACCATCCCGATTACAAGGCCGACTACCGCCTGAAGTCCGTTCCCGAATCGCCGGCCATCATGGACGGCAAGAGGGCGATCGCCAATCCTAACAGCAAGGGCGAGCCCTCTCCGGGCAACATCCCCGCCGGCGAATCGTCCGAAGTCCACAGCGCCGACAGCGTGGTTCTGAACGCCGGCGGCCCGGGCGAGGATTTCTTCCGGGGAGTTCTCGACAACACCGATGTTTTCCACGGCATGGTCAGGGCGTTGGGGATAGACAACGCCGCGAACTAATGGCGCGACACACGCCCGGCGAACTCGCCGGAACGCCGCATGTCCCCTTTCCTTACCGGGGAAAGGGGACGTTTTTAATGTCCGACTTGAATTCAACCGGCATACGCAGGCGGTTGAAGGAGGGGGTCTTGAGGACAACGCGCGTGACTAAGCCGGGATTGGCTGCGGCGATCCTCTGTCTTGTCGCCGGGATTGCGGTTTGGGCATTGGCGTCCGGCATAGGGACAACGGCGTCGGGCGGCGCGGCGGAGTATCTTCGCTTCGGCGAGATGTACAGCGGCGCGTCGTCCCTGGGAATCCGGTTTTCCGACAAGCTGCGGCGCCTTGAGGGGAAGCGGGTCAGGATGACGGGATTCATGGCTCCGCCCCTCAAGCCAACCCTGTCCTTCTTCGTGCTCGCCGCCGTGCCGCTGTCGATCTGCCCGTTTTGCTCCAGCGACGCCGACTGGCCGGCCGACATTGTGGTGGTGAAATTGAAAAACCCGGTCGTCGCCCTGCCCTTCGACCGTCCCATCGAGGTGGAGGGCATTCTGGAGGTTGGAAACGATATCGATGCCGAAACCGGCTTCGTCAGCCTGGTGCGGGTGGCTGCCGATAGCCTGCGCGAAGCGGCGGATACGGAAAACGGAAAAGGATGAACCAGTGATTGAGGCGCGCGATTTGCGAAAGGAATACTCCGCCCCCGACGGCGGTTCTGTCACCGCCATGCATGTGGAAAGCCTCTCCGTCGAACGCGGCGAACAGATTGCCGTCGTCGGGCCGAGCGGCTCCGGCAAGACCACGCTCCTCTCCATTCTGGGCGGCGTGCTGGCTTCGACTTCCGGCGACATCCGCTGGGATGGCGAGCCGTGGGGAAAGGCGGCGGGAAGGATGCCGGCGAAAATGCGGGCCAGACGGGTCGGATTCGTTTTTCAGGACCTGAACCTCATTCCCAGCCTGACGTTGCTTGAAAATCTGGCCGCGGCCATGTGCTTTCTCGGACTGGAATGCGACGGGGAGAAATGCCGTCTCCTGCTGGAGCGGGTTGGCCTGGCCGGCAAGGAAGGGCATAAGCCCGAAGCGCTAAGCCGGGGCGAACGCCAGCGCGCCGCCATCGCCAGGGTCGCCCTCCACGCCCATCCCCTGGTGCTGGCGGACGAGCCCACGGCCAGCCTGGACGGCGAAAGCGCCGCCATGGCGATGGATTTGCTGTGCGGATTGGCGCGCGGGAATCAAAGCGCCCTGGTGGTGGCGACCCACGACCCGCTGGTCATGGAGCGTCTGGAGAGGCGGGTCGAATTGAGGCCGATCGGAAAGGCCGGCCCGCCGCGTCCCGCGGCCGAGGGAGGACCGACAATATGATGCTGCGCGTACGCGTCGCCTGGCGTTCGCTTTGCCACAACCGGCGCCAGGCGCTGGCGCTGTTCCTGCTTTCGGGTTGCGCCATGGCGCTTCTTTTGACGGCCGCGTTTCTTGGCGACGGCCTCCGGAGCGGGCTGATATCCGCCGTCGAACCGTTCGACTTGCTTGTCGGTTCCGGCGGGTCGTACCAGATGGTCGTCAATACGGTGTTTCTCCAGGACTATCCGTCCGGCAACGTCCCCTATGAACTGGTCGAGAAGCTGCGCGGCGACGCGAGGGTGGCGGCGGCGGCGCCGCTCGCCTTCGGCGACAATTATCGCGGCTATCGGCTCGTGGGGACGGAGCGGGAACTGTTTCGGCTGCCGGCGGCCGGGCGGGAGGCGTGGTTGCGCCTGGACTCGGGAAGGATTTTTTCCGACTCCGGGCGGGAAGCCGTGCTGGGCGCCAGGGCCGCGCGCGAACTCGGCTTGAAGCTTGGCGACGAAATCTACTCCGCGCATGGGTTGATCGAGGACGAAAAGGCCGAGAGACATGCTTCGTACCGGGTGTGCGGCATTCTGAAGCCGTGCCGCGGTCCCTATGACCGGGCCATCTTTGTCCCGCTGACGGCGGTTTGGGCCGGGCACGGGATAAAGGAGGATGATTCCGAAGACGAGGACGGGCACGACGAAGAGGATGAACACGTACACCGCCGGGAAACAACCGCCATCATGGTCAAGCCGGCGGGGTATGCCGAAGCGTATCAATTGTTTGTCGATTTCCCGCGCGGCCAGGGGGCGGAAATGGTCTTTCCCTCCCAGGTGGCGGCGCGCCTGTTGTCCATTCTCGGCCAGGCCGAATGGGTTTTCAAGGCGGTTGGCGGCGCCGCCGGGCTGTTGGCGGCCGCCATCGTGTTCCTTGTCCTATATTGGTCGGTCTGCGCCAGGGCGGACGAACTGCGCATCCTTGGACTGTTGGGGGTGGAGAAGGGGGACCGGATGCTCATGGTTCTCCTGGAGGGGTTGTTCGTCGTCGTTCCCGGCATCGTCGCCGGATTCATGGTCGGCCGTCTCGTTCTGTTCGGGCTGGCCGACGTCATTGGCGATCGTACGGGCTTGACTGTGGCAAGCGGCGCCGCGCCGTTCGACGCGGCTTTGGCGGCCATGCTCGCCGCGGCCGGTCTCCTTGGGGGCATACTCGGAGGCTGGCGGGTCATGCGTGAATAATCCGCGGATTTCCCCGCGATGTTCGCAAAAACGCGGCAAAAATTGAAATTACTTGCCTCTCGCTAGTCGCGGGCGGCGCATAGGGCCTATTGCACCTGGGAGGATTGCAAATGGATCTGGAAAAACGGGATTTTTTGAAAATTTCGGCTATAACCGCGTCGGCGGCGGCCGCGAACCTGCTCTTGCCCCGCGGGGCGTTCGCCGCCGTGTTCGACTCCGCCATGCCGGCGTCGGCCCAGGCCGCGGACGAGTCGCGGCCGCGGAGCGTCCAAACCGCCGCGGCGCCTTTTTCCGGCGCAATCGGCATGGATGCGTGTCAAAGCCTGGATTACAACGAAATGGCCGCGCGTTCCCCCATGATTCAGGCGTCATGGCAATATTTGCGGCGGGAGGCGGAAAGGATAGAGGATCGGACGCTGCGGGCGCTTATAAACGATATTTATGGAAACTCCTCGCCCCGCCTCGCCAACCTGGATTCGGGCTCCCGCAAGCTGGTGTGGGAGCAATTGAATGCCGCCGGCTACACCAAGCAGGATCGGAACAATTTCCTGCCGCCCGTCCCGCCGGACATGAATGACAGGTATCCCTGCGTCGCCGCGCCCGGCAGCGGCTATGGCAGCCATCACGCCTATCCGGGCGGGCTGATTACCCATGTGGCCGCCAACGTCATGATCACCTCCGCCATTGTGGATACCTATAAAGAAGTGTACGGCTACGACGTCAACCGCGATATCGCGGTGGCGGCGCAACTGCTGCACGACCTGCACAAGCCCTATGTTTTCCAATGGCTGGACGACGCCTCGTCGCGCGTCGAGCAGCCGCTGGCCGGCACGGGCGAGCACCATGTGCTGTCGCTGGCGGAGCTGATTGTGCGCCAGGCTCCGGCCGAGCTTATCGTCGCCCAGGCCTGCGCCCACACGCATCCCGGGAACGAAACGGAGGAGAATCAGGTTGTGAATTGGCTCAAGGCGGCCGCCATCATAGCCGGCGCCGATCCCGTGCGCTACGGGTTGCTTGACGCTTCCGGCAAAACCCTGCCTCTGCCGCGCCGGCAGGAAGGGTTTATTTGCCATTTGGGCGATCACGATTTCGTCTTGTCGGTACCGGCCGTGCAATGGACCTTGCCGGTGATGCGCGAGATTGCCAAGCGGGATTACAAACTTAGCGACAATGATTTGCGGGGCAAGCCGTTCAATTCCCTTCGCAATATGGTTTATTCGCAGGTCAGCGCCATGCGCCTTGAACATGCGTATGTCGGCGGCAGGGAACGGGTGCGCGCGCTTATGCACTCGGTGGTGAGGCCGGTCTGACGCCCGGCTGGTTCCGTACCCTGTGGCGAAGCGTTGGCAAGCGGTTAGGCGCGCGGCGTAGGGCGGCGGAGTTTTCCCCCCGCGGAAAATGGGAAACTCCCCGCCCCGCCTGGCAACCTGGATTCGGGCTCCCGCAAGCGGGTGCGGGAGCGATTGAACGGCGTCGGATACGCCAAGGGGCGCAAGCGGGATATGGCGAAGGGCCGGGGGCGGGGCAGGCGGGCGAGCTCCCGAGTCTGGAGGAGGCCGGGCTGGCGGGCCTGAACATCGGCTTCGCCAAGCAAAATCTCACCGCTTTTCGCCCGCGCCCGCGCCTTCCGAACTTTCGGCCATCCTGTCGCTTCGCCTTTTTGCGATTGCGCCCATGTGGGCGGATAAATTCCCTGCCGCGTTGTTGGAAAGCGTCACGAAGCTTATCGGCGTCCGCGCCCCGGCCGGAAATCAGCCGTTCCGGCTGTTTGCCCGGCGAGACGATTTCATCGACGCTACATGGCGCTTAATCCTCCGAAGCGGGAAATGCGAGGCAAACCCGGCGGCAAGACCGGACGTGAGGCGGCCGGAGGGAGGGGTGAAAATCGCCTCTCTGAACCGCCCAGGGGACATTTTCCGGCGGCGGCCCTGGGACGGGAGGTAAAAAAATTCCGTTTTTTGCGTTATGCCATAACATTTAATATAACTATTTATATTAAAGGACTTCTGGAAATTATGCAGCCCAAGCGAGTGCATTCACAAGTAACTTTTGAATTATCGTAAGGTCGGCGCGTGAGGACGACATGCCGCTTTTCAACTTATATCGAATGGGTACACCGAAAAATTCCCAAAAGTCCACGGAAACGAAAACCGGAGCAACGCATTGCTAAAGTAAAGCGACCGTCCGGCAAACTCCACTCTTGCCTGGGGCCTAGCCCTTGCCTTGCCTCGCTTTGCCGCGCTTGGTCGCAACCCCCACCCTTGCCCGGAGCCTGCGCCTGGAAATTTCCCTTGGGGGGTTCAGGGTTCATTCCCTCCGGCCCGTCGCCGGGCACTTGAGGACGCGCCATGCGGGGCCGCTTCCCGGCGGTCGCGTTTTTTTGTCCAGTCCCGGCGGGAAGTCGACCATCTCGGAAATTTTCCTGCCCAAGCCGAAGAATGATCCCTCCTTCGGCATCCCCGCCATGTTCGAGTGGGCGACGCGGGAGATGACCGCCGAGGCGAAGGCGAAGGAGGATGCCGAGGTGGCGGCCGGCAGAAAGTTCCGGCTCTGGGCGGGCGATGAACTCACACCCGCCGAGAAGGCCCTATTTGACCTCTGGGAGCAGCCGTCCGGAGAGGGCGGATTGGAGGAAGTGCTTAGAAAATCGGCGGAACTGAAG
>JAISYD010000348.1 GCA_031270145.1 Planctomycetota bacterium | reverse complement strand
CCCAAATGGTAGCGTCCCTCGTACAGCGCCTCCATGCGGATGGCCGGGAACACGAAGTCGCGGACGAAGGTCTCGCGGACGTCGGCGACCACCACCTTTTTGGCGCCGCTCCGTAGGGCTTTTTTCTTGAGCGCCCTCCAGTCCTCGCGTTGTCCCACGTCGGCGGCGAAGCAGATGATCTCGCCGCCCTTTTCCGCCAGCCAGCGGCAGATGACCGAGGTGTCCAGACCGCCGGAATACAAGAGCATGATGCGTTCAGCCATGACGCGCTTCCTCCGCTTCGTCGCCGTTTCCGCCGCGCCGATTGCGCGGCCGGGTTCCAAACCGCTCAGCATAACCGCCGGCGGGCTCCGGCGCAAGGGTCGGCCGGCGGAATCACTGCGCCAGCCCGGCCGCCAGGAGCGCCCGGGCCAGCCGGAGATCGGAGGCGGAGGTGATTTTCAGGTTGAAGGCGCCTCCGTGCAGCGCCGCCACCTCCGCGCCAAGCGCCTCGACCAATTGCGCGTCGTCGGTGATATTGGCCGAGAGGCCGCCGGTGCGGATGGCGTACTCGTAGGCCTCGATCAGCAGATCGGAGCGGAACACCTGCGGGGTTTGGACCCGCACCAGGCCGAGGCGGCGGGGCGTCTCCGTCACCCGGTCCCCCTCGATCCGCTTGATCGTGTCGTCCATGGGCGACACCGGGACGGCGGCGCCGCGGCGCCGGGCCAGGGCGATCAGCGCCTTGACCGTGTCGACCGCCGCGAAGGGCCTGACCGCGTCGTGCACCGCCGTCAACTCCGCCCGGGCGGACATGACCTGGAGGGCGTTCCACACCGATTCGGCCCGGCAGGCGCCGCCGGCCACGGCCAGGGTGACGCCGGAGGCGAGCGCCCGATCCCACAGCCGGTCGCGGAAAAAGTCCAGGTCGTCCGGATGCAGGGCCACGACGATTTCGAACACGCCGGGGACGGAGGCGAGGCGGCGGCAGGTCCTGAAGAGGATCGGCTCCCCCTCCAACTCAATAAAGGGCTTCCGCAAGGAGCCGCCCATCCTCTCGCCCAGCCCGGCGGCCGGGATTATCATTCCGACATCGCCGGCACGGTCGGCCGCCTCCGGGATCATTCGCCGCCTCCCCGCGCCCTGCCCGCGATCCGCCGCCAAGGCGCCGCGGGCGGCCGGCGGAGCGGTCGCCGCCCGGCGCCCCCCTTCCGGCGGCGCGGCGCGGCAAGCGGCGGGATCGGCGCGCCGCGGCGCCGGAGGGGCGGACGGCGCCGGCGGAGCGGGGCGAAAAGTGGGCGGAGAAAGAAGCGGCGGCCAGGCGGCGCCCGGTCCGGTCCGGCCGGTTTTTCGCGAGCTTCCAGGATGATGTCGGAAAAGTCTTCCGCCTGCCGCGCCGTCAGCAGGCCCAGGCGGATCATTTCCAGCATGGCGATGAAAAAGCCGATCATTTCCAGTCGGGTGGTTTCGTCGGAAAGGAGGAGCGAGAAGCGCGTCCGGCCGACCCGGGACAACACGGCGGCAATCTGGCCGATGCGGCTGGCTATGGGGATTTCCTGGTGGATTATGGCGATTTCGCGGCCCCGGGGCCGCGCTTCCAGCCGCTTCAGGATGGCCTGGAAGGCGGCGATCAAGGCATCGCTGCCGGTTCGGCCGGCCGCGTCCTCCCGGCCGGCCGGCGGGGGGGGGAAGCGGGGATAGCGTTTCGCCTGCTCCTCCGCCATGTCGGCCAGCCGTTTGGCCGCGTCCTTGAAGCGGCGGTATTCCAAGAGCGCCGCCACCAGCCCGGCCCGGGGATCGAAACCCTCCTCCTCGGCATCCTCATCGTCCTCCGGCGCTTCGTCCGGCGGCGCCAGCAGGCGGCTTTTGATTTCCAGGAGGCGGGAGGCGAGCGAGAGAAATTCGGCCGCCTCGTCCATGTCGACCAGTTCCAGGCTCCGCAGTTCGTCGAGATAGCGGGAAGCCAGCTTGGCGACGTTGATGTCCCGGATATCCATCTCCTCGCGGCGAATCAAGTCCAGAAGGAGATCCAGCGGGCCGCTGAAGGTGTCGGATATCCGCACTTCAAGGCTCATACGCCGTCCTTGGGCGCCGGCGGGTGGGCTTTTCCGCTCCTGGCCGCGGTCATTGCTTGACGACGCGGCGAGTGCCCGGCGTCGCGGCGTCCCGATCCCAGGCGTCCTGTTTCCAGCGGATTACGCCGCTTCCGCCGTCGGGATTCCGGACGGCGGGAAGTCCGGCCGCCGGGCCGCCGGTCGGCGCCTCCGGCCAGGCCGTCCGCGCCGGCGTTCCCTCGGGCTCACCGCCGTTCCCGTCCCGCAGGCGGAAGCGCTCCATCATGATCCTGAGCCTCTCGGCCTGGTTGAGGAGCGACTTGGCGGCGGAGGCGGTTTCGCCGGCGGTGATGGTGTTGTGCTGGCTCACCTGGTCAATCTGGGCCAGGCCGCTGGCGATTTGGCCGATCCCCATGGACTGCTCGTTCGACGAGGTGGCGATTTCGCGGAACAACTTCGCGACCGCGGCCGCGTGTTCGACGATTTTCCGGAGGACGCCATCGGTGTGCTCGGCCAGGTTGGCCCCGTTTTCCAGCTTGGCCGTGGTCTGCTCCAGCATCTGGGCCGTGTCCTTGGCCGCCTTAGCGCTGCGGCCGGCGAGGCTCCTGACCTCGTCGGCGACGATGGAGAAGCCCCGGCCTTGCCGGCCGGCCCGGGCCGCCTCCACGGCGGCGTTCAGGGCCAGCAGGTTGGTCTGGAAGGCGATGTCGTCGATCAATTTTACCACCGCGGCGATTTGGGCGCTGGTGACCTGGATGTCGCGCATGGCGGCTATGAGCTCCGCCACCGTCTCGTAGCCCTTGTCGATGGCGATGCGGCTGGAGGCGGCCAGCCGGTCGGCCTCGCCGGCCGAGGCGGCGTTGGCCTTGGTCTTTTCGCCGATTTGGGTGATGGAGGCGAAGATCTCCTCCAGCGACGCGGCGGTCTCCACCGCCCCCTGCGACATGGCCTGGCTGGCGTTGTCGATGGCGCCCG
>JAISYD010000346.1 GCA_031270145.1 Planctomycetota bacterium | reverse complement strand
GGCGCGCTTCCCGGCATTCACCACATCCGCGCACATGGCGGCAAGCAGGGGGCTTTTCCCACTGCCTGTCGGCAACACCGCCACCGGGTTCTTGCCGGGATTGTCGGAAAGGTATTTGTATATCGCCGCCTTCGCTTCGGCCTGGTAGTATCGCAGTTCCATTATGATTCCGTCCGGAGATGCGTCCGCAGATTGAGCGGCTCGCAGTCATTCAGGATCGCGTCGATTGCGTATTGGGCAAGTTCGCGAATCGCGTCGTATTCGCCCCGCAGTTGCAGGGAATCAATGGTCTGATAGGCGCCTTCCAAGTCTTCCGTCATATCTCGTCCACCTCATTCAAAACCCACCGCAGGGCCGCAATTACACCTCCGGAAAACTCGGTGTTGTTTTCGCCGTGTAAAACGATTTGAGATTTGATTTCGTCGGGTTTCCGCACCCTCGCCCTTGACGATTCCGGCGCCTCGTTCCTGGCCGCCCTGATGGCCTTCGGAACGGTGATCTTGCCGCCGGTCTCTTTGAGTCTTTCCAGTTTTTCCTCTTGCTTCTCCGACGACAGCCCCGCCAACTTCGTTGCCGCCGTCGCGGGAAGATCGCCCTTTTCGACGGCCTTCCGGACAGGCGGGGACAGGGTTTCAAGGGCGAGCCAGTTGCGGATGGTTTGGTGCGACACCCCGAAGGCGATTGCGGCCTCCGCCTCGCTCTTGCCCATGTCGATAAAGCGCTTCGCCTTGTCCGCCCTGGCAAGCGGCGTATCTTCCCGGCGGAGTTCGTTGAGGGTGATAAGGACGCCAAACAAATCCGCTTCCTGGCCCTTCTCGACGATTGCCCGGACGCGCATGGGTTCCTTGCCCTCGGCGGTCAGGCGCTTGTTCGCCTCGATTGCGGCCTTCACCCGCTGGCGTCCGTCAATCACTTCCAGGGCTTCCCCGTTCTTGCGGACCAGAACGGGTTCCTTCACGCCATAGACCATGATGTTTCGGACGAGGTTTTCGTCGATTGGATCGGCCGCCCTGGCGTCGTAAAGCGGATGATTCTTGTCGATGACCAAAACAAGGTCTTCTGGATTGATCATGAACATATTCGCCCTGGGGGCGTCAACAACAGTTTTAGCCATGAGCAGGCTCCTCAATTATTCGCACCAGCGGCGCTTCCCAGCCGGCCATACCGGCCTCGGTAATAGCGTCAATGTCATTGATTTTTCCGGTCCGCAGATCGTCCATGCTCCTGATTTCGGTTTCGATCCCCTCGGCCTGTAGCCTCTCAATTTCCCGCTGGCATAACGGGCAATCGAGAATCATGTAAACAATGGCTTTCATCTCGCGTCCTCTCCTTTTTACATCAGCCATGCCCCGCTTGGCTTGACTATTACGCCCTTGTCCAAACAGGATATCTGGACAATCACCCTCCCCCGGCCGTCCGCGCTTTTCCGCTTCTCCACCACGCCGGAGCAGACGAACTGGTCTCCATCAATCGCTCCGGCATGGCAGAGGCCGTCATAAATCGCCTTGGTGGTGTTGTCCTCGTCCCGTTCCCGCCAGTCCGGGCAGTAAAGCAACCGGTTGATCTGGATCGCCCCGGTCTGCCTGACGATCCCGCTTCGCCAAACGATTTGCTTCACCGCTTCCCGGTATTCGCGCCCCGCCCGGGAAATCTTCGTAATCACCCGACCGCCGATGGAGACGTGGCGCCAGTAATGATTCACCGACGGCGGCCAGGGGAGTTCGAGCTCAATCATTGGAGCCAGTCCATGTTGTCCGGAGGCGCCGCCGGTTTAGGTGGCGTCGGCTGCGTCGGCATTTGCTGCGGCTGCGAGGTTCCGGCCAGGGCGCCGCGCTTGGCATAGCCCTTGACTTCGTTGTATTGGCGGCCGTTCGCGTCCGGATTCGTGACGGACACGGCGATTTCCAGGGGAACGTTGTGCAGGGCTTCGGAATTCTTCGGCTCCATGATGCCGACGGCCCGGCAAATGGACGACAATTCGCCATAGGCGATCTTCTTGGCCGTGGCGCTGTCGGTCCAGATGTTCAGCCTCGACCGCACCGTCCGGCCCTTGTGCGGGCCGTCGAGAACCTTGAACACGATTTCCAGGTGTTCATTGCTGTTGTTCTTGTTCTTTTTCCGATCCGTAGTTTCGATGGCGACGAGATAGGTTCCCGCCGGGATCGGGTCCAAAACGGCGTTGGGTTCAACGAGATTCGCGTTAAAACCGTCGAGATAAGGCATGTTCAATTCTCCTTTTTGTTGAATTTCTCCGACAGGCCGGCGGCTACGGAGGACATGAAAGCGGACCAGGTCAGATCGATGACGGGCGACAGGCTGTAACGGTTCTTGACGAGGGCGCGATCATTCGCCTCGCTCCCGGTAACAAGAATCCGCTTGCCGTCGGGTTGCAGCTTGGCCAGGCAGACGAAATCGGCCCATTCGACAAAAGTATTGAGCAAATCCGGCGGCAGATCGGGCGTCGTCTTCTCGACGACGATGCCGTCAACGTCGGTGATTTCCGTCCGCTTAACATGGGCCAGCAGGACGACCACGATGCCGCGGTTGCCGATCCGGTTCAACAGCGGCAGGAGGATTTGGTACACGTAGTTTTTCAAGACCATTTTCCCGGAGCCGTATCCGCCGTGGCTTTTCATCAGCGTTTGCGTCAGCTGGTGGCCGTTGACATGCTCTTCCATGCGGCGAATCAGCCAGTCGATGGTATCGATGGCGACGACCTTGTATCCGTGCTCGTTCTTTTCCAGGGCATTCAGCCATTCGCTAATTTGGTCCCATGTTTCAAGGAACGGCGTCCGCTGGCACTGGAGCGATCCGATCCCGTTCTCGCAATCAACGATAAGCGCGTCCTTCGCGCTTCCGGCAAACGTCGATTTACCCACCCCGGCCGAACCGCAGATAATCCCCCTGGGCGGGGCCGGAACCGGATTCCTGATGATGCTTTCAAAAATGTTTCCCATCATAACTCCTTTCCGATTTCATCCCTCAACC
>JAISYD010000328.1 GCA_031270145.1 Planctomycetota bacterium | reverse complement strand
CGAGGGCGCCGCGAAAGCGCCCACCCGGGTCATCTACGGCGAACATGGCAGCATGGTGTACAACGAGCTTGGGCTAAGCATCCAGGTGCGGGACAACGTCAGGATAATCCAGGCCGGCGGCGACGGCAATTGGTCCATGCCCAGCCTTGACGGCAGGTGCGACGAATTGGACATCACCCTGGCGGAGCCGCCCTCGACCGGCTTGCGGGGGGACGAATCGCTGTCCCAGGTCGTCCGCATGGACTCCAGGGGCGGAGTGCTGGTGCGCTTTTACGCCGATCCGCCCCCGGAAAACCCCAATATTCCCTGGCTGTCCCGCCCCGGAGCCACTTTCTTCACCCGGGGGGATCAGGGGGCGTATCTGGTGCGGGAGGGCCGGATGGAGGTGTCAAGCCAGCCGGGGCGTAGAGCCCAGCTTTTGCTGAACTTGGTTGATGATGGCGGCGGCCAGCCGCGGCGGCAGCGGATGCGGGCGGATCGCTTCATCCTCAGCACCAATTCCACGCCCAGGCGCTGGACCTCCGAGGGGCAGCTCGAAAGCAACGCCATGGGCGACCGGGAGGCGTTTGAATTCATTGATTGACGAACCGGCGGGGAACCAGACCGTAAACCCGATACTGCAGGCCGCGGCCGGCTTGCTGGCCGAGGGGGAGGTTGAGCGGGCGGTGGCGACGCTTTTTTCCGCCTGGTCGGACGACCCGGCCAACTTGGATCTGGCGATAGCCTATGCCTCGATTTTGGCCCAGGCCGGACGGGAGCGGGAGGCGGAAGAGCTGTTTTCCAGCCTAGCCGACGAATCGCCGCGGGACAGCCGGGTATGGAACAATTGGGGGTATTTGCTGCTGGCCCGGGGCGAAAGCGATTTGGCCTTGGCCAAATTGGGGCGGGCGCTGGAATTGTCGCCCGGCGATTTCGAGGCGATGGTCAACCTTGGCATCGCCCTGGACAAACTGGGCCGGACGGCCGAGGCCATAGACACCCACCGGCGGGCGACCGAGGCCGCCCCGGATTCGCCCGTGGCCTTCAACAACCTGGGCGCGGCCCTGTGGCGGGCCGGGAGGGGGGATGAGGCGCTGGAGGCGTTCCGCCGCTCGCTGGCGCTGAATCCGCGCGACGCCAGCGCCGCCAACAACATGGGGGTGATCAAGATGTCGGGCGGCGACTATGGCGAGGCCGAGGGGTTTTTCCGCCAGGCGCTGAGGTTTGATCCCGCAAGCGGGGCGGCCAGACGCAACCTCGCGGCCGCCGCGCAAAAACGCAAACTGTCCGCCGGAGGCGGAACCGGCCAGGAGAAGGCATGTCAAGAAAAGCAGCCGTCCTTGTTTTAATCCTGGCGCTCGCCGCGCCGGAGGCCGGGGCCGCCATGGCCAACCTTTTCCGGCGGCGCTCCGCCAGCGACGGGATGTTCCCCGCCACCGGTGATGTCCCGGATCTGACCTTGACCTCAAGAAAGATCCTCGCCTACAGCGGCGAAAAATTCGCCGAACTCTACGGGGCGGCGGGCAACCGCTACCTGGAATACGGCTTGATCAACATGATGGTCGCCGAATACGTCCACGGCGGCAAGGGGCGGCGGCTTTCGCTTGAGCTCGCCACCATGGAGTCGCCGGTGGCCGCCGCCGGGCTTTTCCACCACCACCGGGGGAAGGTCCTGGCCGGCAACGGGACGCCGGTGGACGTCGGGATCGAAGGCGTGCTGGACAAGGGCCGGGACAACCGCAACCTCTATTTCTACCGGGGCCGCATCTTCGCCAAGGTGATCTACAGCGGGCCGGAGCCGATTCCCGATTTGCTGCCGACGGGCCGTTTCGTGGACGCCAGGCTGCCGGCGGGGACCGACGCCAAGCCGGAAGGCTTCGCCTACATCGACGTCCCCGGGATCAACCGGGAGACCATCGCCCTCACCCCCGGCTTCACCTTCAACATTTCCTTCCTCCCCCCCTCGGTGTGGGCCAGCGCCCCGGGCGGCGGCAGCGTGGCCTCCGACCTGTTCGTCATAACCCGGAACACCCGCAAGGAGGCGGAAGGGCTGTACAACGACTATTTTTCCTATCTCAAGCTTTACGCCGATTATTTCGAGGAATACCGCCGCGGCGACCGGCGCTTCGTCAAGGCTGTGGATCCCAACCAGGGCCGGGTGCTCTTCACTTGGCATGGCAACGCCATGATCATCGCGGCCCGGCCGGACGGCTACGAGAAGGGCGAAGTCCTCATAGACGCGGTCGAGGCCAAAATTGATGAAATCAATCCGCCCAAGCGGGGACGGCGCTGACGCCCGGGGCGCAAGAAGGAGGGGGACGCCTGGTGAAATTGCCGCCCGCGCTTTGGCTTAGGTTGAGGACGCGCCGCCCATGCCCCACCTTTCCCTGAGCGATCTCCGGGCCATCCGGGCCGCCGCCGGGCGGCGAATCGCCTTCGTGTCGGGACAGTTCAACGTGGTGCATCCCGGCCACATCCGCCTCCTCAAATTCGCGCGTTCCCTGGCGGACGACCTGGTGGCGGCGCTCCTGCCGGACGGCGACGGCGCCTATGTGCCGCAGGATCTCCGCCTGGCCGCCGTGCGCTCGCTTGACATGGTGTCGCACGCCTTCATAGTCAAGGACGATCTCCAAGCCTGCCTCGACGCCTTGCGGCCGGATGTGGTGGTCAAGGGGGCGGAATACGAAACGCGGGACAACCCCGAAAGAGAATGGCTCCGGCCCTGGAACGGACGCCTGGTCTTCTGCACCAACGATCCCCGCTTCTCCCTTGGCGACGTGATCCGGGGCATGCTCCGCCAGCACAACGGCGCCGGGCTCGGCGCCGTCCCGTCCGGGTACCTGGCCCGCCACGGCATAACCCTCGCCTCGTTCCCGTCCCTGCTGGAAAGGATGTCCCGGCTCCGGGTGGCGGTGATAGGCGACCTCATCGTGGACGAATACGTCCTCTGCGACCCGCTCGGCATGTCGCGGGAGGATCCGACCCTGGTGGTGTCGCCGGTGGAGGAGACCTGCTTCGTCGGCGGCGCCGGCATCGTGGCCGGCCATGCGGCCGGGCTGGGCGGCAAGGTGGATTTCATCACCGTCGCCGGAGACGACCGGGCGGCCGAATTCGCCGGCGGATGGCTGGAACGGCAAGGGGTGGCGACGCATATCGTCATCGACCCCGACCGCCCCACCACGATCAAACGCCGCTACCGGGCCCAGAACAAAACCCTGCTTCGGGTCAACCGCATGTCCCGGCAGCATATCGGCGGGGATCGGCAGGAGGCGATAATGGAAATGCTGGCCGCCATTCTGCCGGAAACGGATCTCCTGATCTTTTCCGACTTCAGCTATGGGGTGCTGCCGCCCGCCCTGGTCGGCCGGATCACCGCCCAATGCCTCGATCTCGGCGTGCCGCTGGCGGCCGATAGCCAGTCGTCGTCGCAGATGGGCGATCTGTCCAAGTTCCACGACGCCGTCCTGACGACCCCGACCGAGCTTGAGGCCCGCCACGCCCTGCGGGATTTCACCCTGGGACTGACGGCCCTGGCCCAGGAGTTGATGGCGAAAACTTCCACCCGGAACGTGGTGGTGACCCTGGGGGAAAACGGCTGCCTGATCCACGGCGATCCGAATGCGCACCGGATATTCACCGACAACCTGCCATCCCTGAACCCGCGTCCGGTGGATGTGGCGGGAGCCGGCGACTCCCTGCTCGCCGCCGCCGCCATGGCCCTGGCGGCCGGAGCCGACATTTGGCTGGCCGCCCTGCTAGGGAACGTCGCCGCCGGCATCCAAGTCGGCAGGATGGGGAACATCCCCCTGGCGCGGGACGAATTGCTCCGCGCCCTGGCGGCGATGGATGAAGGCTCCGGGTCAAATCCGTCCTGACCCGCCCGGGAAAAGATCCTCTATGCCCGGCTTGACGCCGCTGGCGGGCGGGGCATAGTGACGGTTGCGGACCGGCCTTGGCTCCCAAACCCGCC
>JAISYD010000307.1 GCA_031270145.1 Planctomycetota bacterium | reverse complement strand
CGCAAGCGTGGACATGGCTTTTCCTCCTCAAAATAGTGGGGTTTACCGCGAAAAATCGACATGCTGACGACTATTGGCCTGCCAGGATAATATAACGCGGGAAGGGGGTGTTTTTCCGCACCAGAAAAGTTTGGTCGTTAGTTTTGTTATCTATTCACCATATTTCCAAAAACCCCTACCGAAAATGGGAAAACCGGGTATACTGCTCCCCTTCGCCGACTGAACGCGAGATTATCGCTGGCGGACACATGAAAGGTTCTCCATGGATCCATTCCAGTTGCGGGAACGGTTGGTAAGCGACTACCGGGGATATGTCGAAGGCTTCTTGAATATCGCCGATGCGCGGATAAAGGCGGTTGTGGACGAAGCGAATGACAAAGGCAGGCTCTGGCCCGACCCTCTGATACAACTTAATCCCAATTTCAAAATGGGCAAATCCATATCTGGGCTTGTCGCGGAAGGGCGTCTCCATACGGAATGCGATCGCATATTTCGGCTGGGCAAATCAGGACTATCCCCAAACGGCCGGCCCATGACCCTGTTCCAGCATCAATTCGAAGCTTTGCTTGCGGCGGAGTCCGGGGATAACTATGTCCTGACCACGGGAACCGGTTCAGGCAAAAGCTTGTCCTACATCATCCCCATAGTGAACCATGTCCTCCATGAGGGGGTCGGCAAGGGAGTGCGGGCCATCATCGTATATCCCATGAACGCTCTCGCCAACAGCCAAAAGGATGAACTGGAAAAATACCTAGACAAAGCGACCTATGGCGACAATCCGCCGGTTACGTTCAAACGGTACACCAGCCAGGAAGGCGATCCGGATCGGCAGGAAATACGCACAAATCCTCCAGACATCCTTCTTACCAACTATGTCATGCTGGACTTGCTGCTCACCCGCCCCGACGATTGCAAATCGCTGATTTCCCGGGCTTCCAATCTTCGCTTTCTGGTATTGGACGAACTGCACACCTACCGGGGCCGGCAGGGGGCCGACATTGCCATGCTGCTCCGCCGCCTCGCCTATGCCATACCCAGGAATCGGCCGCATGCCCTCCAGTTCATTGGCACTTCGGCTACCATGTCCAGCGAAGGTTCGGCGGCGGAACAGCGCCGGGTCATAGCCGAGGTGGCTGGAACCCTTTTTGGCCCGCCCGTAAAACCGGAGCGGGTAATTGGCGAGACACTAGAAAGGATTACCAGCCAGCTGCCGGAGGAATCGCTCAAGGCTGCCCTGGCCGAATGCCTCAAATCCGGTGGAGCCGCCTCTTTGCCTGATCGGTACGATGATTTTATCCAGCATCCTCTGGCGGTCTGGTTGGAGGATCGCCTGGGCATAACCGCGGACGAGAACGGCCATACCATAAGACAGGAACCACGCGCCATTGATGGAGACGACGGCCTGGCCGGGGAATTGGCGGTTCATACCGGACTGGATGCCGGCGCCTGTTCCGATCTTATCAAAAAGATGCTGAAAGCCGGGACCGTCTGCGCCCCTTCTCCGACCACGGGAAAGCGCCCCTTCGCGTTCCGCCTGCACCAGTTCTTCAGCCGCGGGGATACTGCCTATGCCACCATCGCCCCCAAGGCAACCCGGCATATCACCCTGCAGGGGCAGCAATACGCTCCGAACGGAGGAAACCGGCTCTATCCTTTGGCATTCTGCCGGGAATGCGGCAAGGAATTTTATGTCGTTTTCCGGGATGCGGATGCCAACGCCTGGCTGCCGCGCCCCTTCAACCGCCGCGAAGCCGACAACACCGAATACGGATATCTCTTTATTGACGGCGACGAAGACGACGACTGCTGGCCGGACGAAGATACTGAAAAAATGCTGGAACGGGTACCTGTTGATTGGCTGGAGGAATTTCACGGAAACCTGCGCCTCAAGCGGGACAAGCGGGACAAACTCCCCAGGGCCGTCCGGGTGGCCGAGAACGGCGGGGAAAGTCCGTCCGGTTTTCCGGCGCATTTCATCCCGGAGCCTTTGCCGTTTTGTCCGTGTTGCGGTGTTGTCTACCGCAGAAGAGGCGAAGCGTCCAAACTTTCCACCCTGGGAACGGGCGGCCGTTCCACCGCCACCAGTATTCTTGCTCTGACCGCGCTCAAGGAAATGCGGAACAACGACGGTCCGGAACGAATGAAGCTGCTTGACTTTACGGACAACCGCCAGGACGCCTCGCTCCAGTCCGGGCACTTCAACGATTTCGTCGAGATTGTCCGCCTGCGTTCCGCCTTGTGGAAAGCCTTGGACAAGGCGGGAACTGCGGGCATTGCCTACGACGCCCTGGCTTCGGAGGTTTTCGAAGCCCTCAACCTGGAACCGACCAGGTATTTGGCCAATCCTGACGCCAAATACGAAACCTTGAACACGGCCAGGAAAACTTTCCGGGAAACGCTGGCGTATCGCCTTTACGCCGATTTGGAAGGCGGCTGGCGCCTGACCTCCCCGAACCTGGAGCAGCTCGATCTCCTGAATTTCGAATATGTTTCGCTGCGGGAGGTGTGCGCCTGCGATGCGGATTGGCTGGGAAGCGATGGGCACGCTTCGATATGGAAAGGGAAAAATCCCGAGTTCCGGGAGGAGATGGCGAGAGACCTTCTTGATTACCTCCGCCGTACCATGGCAATCAAGGCCCAGGAGTTGGGCAGAGACTTCCAGGAGCGATTGTTTTCCCGCGCCAACCTGCAGCTTTGCGCCCCGTGGTGTTTTGAAAACGAAGAGGAAATGCGGCATTCTCCCGTCGCCTGGGTACGATCCAGGCAAAGGGGATTGGATTACGGGGGCGACGTCTACCTTTCGGCCCGAAGCGGGATCGGCTTCTATTTCCGCCGGCGCCTGGACAAAAACTTGCATGACCCGGAGATACTTTGCGCTATTGAGGACATGTTGCGCACACTCTCGCGCGGCGGACAGGTTGAGCGAATACGCGTGGACAGCAACGACAATTCCGCCGGTTGGCAACTCAGAGCCGACGCCATGATTTGGAAAGCCGGAAGAGGCGAAAAGCCCTATCACAATCCTGTCCAATCGCCCCGGGCGTCCCGGCTGGGCGCTAGGCCGAATCCCTTCTTCGTGGAGTTGTACCGGGATCGCGGGGTTGGACTGGAAGCGGTCCGGTCGCACGAACACACCGCCCAAGTGCCCCAGGAAATACGTCAGGCCAGGGAAAAGGATTTCCGCGAGGGAAAATTACCGGTTCTCTTCTGTTCGCCGACCATGGAATTGGGGGTGGACATCGCCGAATTAAGCGTGGTGGGCCTGAGGAACGTTCCTCCCACCCCGGCCAATTATGCCCAGCGCTCCGGGCGCGCTGGCCGCAGCGGCCAGGCCGCCTTGGTATTCACCTACTGTTCCGGAGGCAGTTCCCACGATCAATATTATTTCCGCCGGAGGAAAATGATGGTGGCCGGGGTGGTCCGCCCCCCGCGCATCGATCTACTGACCGAAGACTTGATTAGGAGCCATGTTCACGCCATCTGGCTTTCGGAAAGCGGTGAATCGCTGAAGGACAACTTGACGGAACTGTTGAATGCCGTCCCGCCTCTGCCGGAACGGCCGATGGTGGCGGCTGGTCTGAGAAGCGCTTTGGAGAATCCCGACACCTTCCGCAATGCCTTGTCGGTAGCCGGAAAAGTGCTGGCCGGCTTGCGGGGGCAGTTGAAGAATGCCGACTGGTATACCGAAGACTGGCTGGAACGTACCCTGACCAACCTCCCGGCTGCTTTCGAATCCGCCTGCGAACGCTGGTGGCGGCTGTATGCCGACGCCTGCCGCCAAGCCGACAGGAATCACCAGATCACCACCAACGCCAGCCGCACCGCCAACGATAAACAGGACGCCAAGCGCCTGTGGAACGAGGCGCAAAGTCAGATGCAACTCCTTTCTGGACAAGGCGATGTGCGTCAGGGCGATTTCTGGAGCTACCGCTACTTCGCCAGCGAGGGCTTCCTGCCCGGTTACAGTTTTCCCCGCCTGCCTCTGTCGGCTTTCATTCCCGGCCGCAATCTGCGCAGCCGGGAGGGCGAGTATCTCTCCCGGCCGCGTTTCCTCGCCATCAGCGAATTCGGCCCTCGCGCGCTCATTTATCACGAGGGCGGCCGCTACGAGGTGAACCGGGTATCCCTGGGGATCGGATCCGACGGGCGGCTTCCCACCCGTTCCGCCAAACTGTGTCCCGAATGCGGATACCTGCATCCGTCGACGCCGGGCGACGCGCTGGATGTCTGCCGTTCGTGCGGGCAACTTCTGGAAGCCGCGTATTCCAACCTGTTTCAAATGCGGACGGTCACGGTCCGCCGCCGCAACCGCATAACTTCCGACGAAGAGGAACGCCTCCGCTACGGTTACGATATCCGTACAGCCGTGCGTTTCGCCGAACGTTCGCATGCCGGGGGGAAATCGGCGGAAATAATTTTACCGGACGGCAAGACATGGGGGAAAATGGCGTTTGGCTCGGCCGCCGCCATCTGGCGGATGAACCTGGGCTGGCGGCGCCGTAAGCAGAACTCGGCGCCCGGATTCGATCTTGACACCCAGAAAGGCGCCTGGGAGAAAAAGCCGCCCCAGCTTGACGACGGGACGGAGATTGGCGGCGACCGGGACGAGCCGGCGCAATGGCGCAGGATGAAGGTGATCCCCTATGTGGAGGATGTCCGCAACATCCTGCTGTTCATCCCCGCCGAACCGCCCGCCACAGAGGAGATGGCTTCCCTGGGGGCGGCCCTGCGGGCCGCCATGCTGGTCCATTTCCAGCTTGAGGAAGGGGAACTGGTGTGCGAGCCATTGCCGGATTCTGCCCGGCGCAAACGCCTCCTGTTTTACGAATCGGCCGAAGGCGGCGCCGGAGTCCTTCGCCACTTGATTGACGGCGACGGAATATTTCGGGAGATCGCTGGCAAGGCGTTGGACATCTGCCATTTCGACCCGGCGACCGGCGTCGACAACAGGCATGCCGCCGGCGCCGGTGAAGATTGCGTGGCAGCCTGCTATTCCTGCCTGCTCAATTACGGCAACCAGCCGGATCACGGCATGCTTGACCGGAAGCTGATCCGCGATCTGCTGCTGGCGTTTTCCCGGGCCGGCCTGAAGGCGTCGCCGACTCCCGCCGCCCGGGGCGACCACCTGAAGAAGCTTAAAAGCCTGTGTGATTCCGAATTGGAGAAACGCTGGCTGGATTGGCTGGATCGGCGGCAGGGCGTCCTGCCGGATCGGGCGCAGCATCGGCTGGAGAAATTCGGATCCCGGCCGGATTTCCTTTACTCCGGCGACAATCCGGTTGCCGTCTTTGTCGACGGCCCGCCGCACGACTTTCCGGAACGGCAAAAGCGCGATGCCGCCGTCACTGATCGGCTGGAAGCGGCCGGTTACCTGGTCATTCGCTTTTCGCACCACCAGGATTGGGATGTCTTGGCCGGAAAATTCCCCACCCTGTTCGGAAAAAAAACATGAGCGCCAACGCGACAGACGAACTTCAGGTCTTCCTGCCCGGAACCTTGGTGGCGGTACGCGGCCGGGACTGGGTGGTGCTGCCGGAATCGTCCGGCAAGCTGCTGCGATTGCGCCCGCTCGGCGGAATCGACGAGGAGGCCACCGCCGTCCATCTGGACCTGGAGTCGGTCAGTTCATCCCGATTTCAGCCGCCAACTGCCGAAAATCCGGGAGATCACCGTTCCTGCCGGCTTCTCCGCGACGCCGCCAGGCTCAGTTTCCGTTCCGGGGCCGGGCCGTTCCGCAGTTTCGGACGGCTCAACTTCGAACCCCGACCCTACCAATTGGTGCCGCTGCTTCTTGCCCTGCGGCAGCCGTTTGTCCGCCTTCTCATTGCCGACGACGTGGGCATCGGGAAGACCATCGAAGCGGGACTCATCGTGCGCGAGTTGCTGGACCGCGACGAAATAGCCGGGTTTTCCGTCGTCTGCCTTCCCCATCTGGTCGGGCAGTGGCACGAGGAATTGCGGGATAAATTCCATCTCGACGCCGAGATCGTCACGCCGGGTACGGCCAATCGGCTTGAACGGGGCTGCCGGGTCGGCGAATCCCTGTTTAATCGGCATTCCCGCACGGTGGTTTCCCTCGACTTCGTCAAATCCGATCGCTGGCGCCCCCTGTTCCTACAGGCCAGGCCCAAGTGCGTCGTCATCGACGAAGCCCATGTCTGCGCCGGTACCGGGACGGATTCCAGACACCAGAGAAAACAGTTTCTCCGTGAGATTGCGAAGCTGGAAGAGACGCACCTGATTCTGACGACAGCCACCCCGCACAGCGGAAATGAAAACGCCTTTCGGGAGTTGCTGTACAACCTCAATCCCGATTTCTCCAACTTGCCAAACGACCTCCGGGGCGAAGCCAATGAACCTCTCCGCCGCGAGGTGGCGCGGCACCTGGTGCAGCGGCGGCGGGCCGACATCAAGCTTTACGCCAGCGCCGCCACCGTTTTTCCGGAGCGCCTGGAGAAAGAGGAAACCTATGCCCTGTCCGCCGCCGGTTCGGCCCTGCTCCATAAGCTGTTGCGCTATGCGCGGGAAACGGTGCGCGATCCCGGTCTCGACAAGTTGCGCCGGCGGGTGCGCTGGTGGTCGGCTCTGGCCCTGCTGCGCGGACTTTCCAGCAGCCCGGCCGCCGCCGCCGAAACGCTCCGCCGCCGGGCCGCCTTGCTGGACTGTCCGGACGAGGAAACCCTGGACCGACTGGGCGGGAGCGACCTGCTGGATGGGGACGGCGGCGAAGATGCCGTCGCCGATGTCATGCCTGGAGCGGATATCGCCGAGATCATGCCGGAAACGGACAGCGCCCGCCGGCGGCTAAAAGTTTTCGCCCGCGAGGCAGAAGCCCTGGCCGGACCGGACGATCCAAAACTAAGAGCGCTCCAAACAATCCTGACCGATTTGTTCCGCAAAAAAGCCCGGCCCATCATATTTTGCCGTTTCATCCCGACTGTCAGATATGTGGCGGAACACATCCGCACTTTGTTCCCGAAACAAGAGGTGACGGCGATCACAGGGGAGATGGCTCCCGAAGAGCGGAAGGACAGGATTGCGAAATTGATGGAAGGGAAGTACCCCCTCCTGGTTTGCACCGACTGCCTGAGCGAAGGCATCAATCTCCAGCAAGGCTTTGACGCGGTGGTGCACTACGACCTGTCCTGGAATCCGACCCGGCACGAACAGCGGGAAGGCAGGGTGGATCGCTATGGGCAAAAATCGCCTGCGGTGAAGACGGTTATCCTTTACGGCGCCAACAATCCCGTGGACGGCATGGTGCTGAAAGTGCTGATCCAGAAGCACAGGAACATCCGCTCCTCCCTCGGGGTGTCGGTTCCGGTGCCGGTCGACACCGACAAGATAGTGGAGGCGCTTTTTGAATCGCTTCTCTTCGCCGAGGAACGGAACCGCGGGGATTCCGGGCAGGGCAGCATCTTCGACGAATCCCAACTCATTCCAGTGGCCGACAAAATGGTAAGAGAGTGGCAGGCCGCCGGCGAAAGGGAAAAGCGGTCCCAGACGTTCTACGCCCAGCACAGCGTCAAACCGGAAGAGGTTGAAGCGGAGCTTGACCGGGCGCGGAGCGCCGTTGGAGACAGGGTCGTCCTGGAAAGCTTTATCGAAAACGCCCTGAAAGATCATGGCGCCGGTGTGAGTTCACAAAACGGGATATGGACAGCCAATCTCTCCAACTGTCCGCAGAGCCTTCGGGAAGCCTTGGACATTAACGAGAATCCCCTCGTCTATGCCTTCCCCGGCCAGGAAGGCCGGGGAGCGGAAATTTTGACCCGCACCCATCCCAAAGCGGAGAATTTGGCTGCCTGGGTTTTAAACTCGGCCCTCGACCCGCTTGCTGCCGAATGCCTGGTCCGGCGTTCCGGAGTCGTCCGCACGGCCGCGGTGGAGACGCATATCGCTCTGTTGCTGCTGCGTCTGCGCTTCCAACTCCTGCGGCGGGGGAAACGCCTGCTGGCGGAGGAGTGCCTGACGCTGGGGTTCGCCGGCAAGCCCTCCGCGCCCCAGTGGCTGGACGAGGAAGGGGTACGGGCGCTTCTGGACGCCAAGCCGGCCGGCAATATTCCCGCCGATCTGGTGAGAAATTGGCTGGGAAAAACACTCGACAGCCTTGAGCAACTCAAACCCGAGCTCGAACGCCTGGTCCGGGAGCGCGGAAAGGAATTGTTGGCCAGTCATAACCGCGTCCGCCGGGTCTGGTCGCGGGAGGGACGCCGGGAGGCTGCCCATGCCGCCATCGGGGCGGAACGGGTGGAGCCAAGCCTGCCGCCGGACATACTGGGCGTTTTCGTCTATCTGCCGCTTCCCAATACAGGAGGCTGAGTATGCCCGGGCGCGGAGACGGGGCCGATTTTGCCGCCCTCAGGGTAGAGGGATCCCTCCTGCCGGCGGCTTTTCTCCGCCGCCTGGGAGAAAAAGAGAACGACTCCGCCCTGGGCCTGACCCCGGAGTTCTACGGAGTCACGGAATCCCGCTTGCGGGATGCCATCAGCGACGCCTGGCAACGTGCCCGGACCTGTTGGGCGCAATTCAAGGCCAAACGAAGCGAACTGCCCGAAAGCGACCTCGGAATCGCGCTCACCCGCAAGAACTGGCTGCTGCCGCTGTTCAAGCTTCTTTCCTTCGGGGAACTCCAGCCGGGGCCGGCGGAGGAAATAAACGAAAAGACCTATCCAATTTCGCATCGCTGGAACCGTACCTTTCCCGTGCATCTGGTTGGTTTCCGGCAAAAGCTTGATGATCGCCCGGCCGGGCGGGGCAATTGGAAGCCTCACGCGCTGCTGCAGGAATACCTGAACCTCTCCGACTCAGCTCTCTGGGGAATGGTGTCGAACGGATTGCAATTGCGCCTGCTGCGCGACAATGCCGCCGTCACCCGCCTGGCCTATGTCGAATTCGACCTGGAAGCAATTTTCGAGACCGAAGCCTACGCCGACTTCAGCCTTTTCTGGCTGGTCTGCCACCAGTCCCGGGTGGCCGGCGAGCGCCCGGAAGCCTGCTGGCTGGAAAAATGGTTCGAAACGGCCAGGCTGGAGGGACAGCGGGCGCTCATGCGTCTCAGCGATTCGGTACGCCAGGCTATCGGACATTTCGGAACGGGGTTTCTCCGCCATCCCGGCAACGCGGAACTGCGGCGCCGCCTCCGCGAAGGGGAATTGGACAAGCGGGATTTTTTCCGGCAACTGCTGCGCCTCGCCTACCGGTTGCTGTTCCTGTTCGTGGCGGAGGACCGGAATCTCCTGCAACAACCAACAGCGACGGACGAGCAAAAGGAGATTTATCGCGAGTATTACGGCGCCAGCCGCTTTCGGCGACTGTCCTTCCGCTATCAGGCTTTGGGCCGGCACGGCGACCTGTACGCCGCCATGCTTTGGCTGTTTGCCAGGCTGGAAAGCCTGGGTGTTCCGGAACTGGGGATAAAACCGCCGGGCGGGTTTCTCTGGAGCGGCGAGGCCATGCCCGACCTGGCGGCTGCAAAAATCGCCAACGTCGACCTGCTGTGGGCAATAAACCGCCTCGCCTGGATGGAAGCGGGTCGCGCTTCGGAGCGGGTGGACTTCCGCCACCTTGGGGCGGAGGAGATAGGCGGCATCTTCGAATCGCTCCTGGAAATACACCCTGTTCTGGATGTTGACGCCAACCGGTTCGTCTTGAGAAGCGCGAAGGGGAACGAGCGCAAAACCACCGGCAGCTATTACACCCCCGAAAGCCTCATCCAGAACCTCCTCGATACCGTTCTGGAGCCGGTGCTGGATAAGGCGGCCCGGGCCGTCGACCCGGCGGCGGCGCTGGAAAACCTGAAGATTTGCGATCCCGCCTGCGGCAGCGGCCATTTCCTGGCGGCGGCGGCGCACCGGCTGGCCAAGCGCCTGGCCCAGGCCCGAACGGCGCGGAAAAACGCTTCTCGCCCCGACCTGGAAAGCGAACCCGACCCGGACGAGGTGCGCTCCGCCCTGCGCCAAGTTATAGGCGATTGCCTTTATGGCGTGGACAGCAACGAAATGGCGGTGGAATTGTGCAAGGTGTCGCTCTGGCTGGAAGCCCAAGATCCGGATATTCCCCTTTCCTTTCTGGACTCGCATATCCGGCAGGGCAATTCCCTTTTCGGGGCGACTCCGGAATTGCTGGCGAAAGGCATTCCAGACAAGGCGTATGCGCCGCTGGGCGGCGACGACAAGAAAGCCTGCCGGGTACTGAAGGCGGAAAACCGGAATCAAGGCCAGGGGCAAGGCGATTTGTTTTCCCGCCTCACGATTGAACTCAAGGAATTTGGCCAAGCTTTCGCCGGTCTGACCGCCATCCCGGACCAAAGCGCCGCCGGCATCCGCGAGCGCGCCGCCCGCTATCATGACATTACCCGCCGGGAGGACTACCGGAAGGAGGAGTTGCTGGCCCGGGCCTGGTGTGCGGCCTTTGTCTGGAAAAAACTGTCGGACGCCTCGGCGCCCAGGTGCCCGACCCATGCAACGCTTGGGCAAATCTCCCGGGACGGCGAAGCCGGGATTGCCGCCGATCAGTTGGCGAAAATAAACCGGCTGACCCGGCAATATAGATTCTTTGCCTGGCATCTGGCTTTCTCCGAAGTGTTTTTCCCTGCCGATGGCGGAGAGGGAGGCTTTGACTGCGTACTGGGAAATCCGCCTTGGAAAAAGGTAAAATTGCAGGAAAAGAAATGGTTTGCCAGCCGGGATTCTAAAATTGCGGCAGCCCGGAACAAGGAGGAAAGGCGGCGCCTGATTGACCACATCAAGATCGATTCGCCTGAACTTTACGCCGAATTTGTTGAAGCCGGGCGACAGATAAAAGGGGAAAGCGCCTTTATCCATAACAGCGGGCGCTTCCCGCTTTGCGGTCGGGGGGATGTCAACACCTATGCAGTCTTCGCCGAGCTCATGCGCGGGCTGGCCCGACCGGGCGGCCGGGCGGGCTGCATCGTCCCTTCCGGCCTGGCTACCGACGATACCACCAAGCTTTTCTTCCAGGACCTGATGCGAAGCGGCTCCCTCGATTCCTTTTTCGACTTTGAAAACAAGCGAGAAATTTTCCCTGTCCATCGTAGTTTCAAATTCGCCCTACTCACTATCCGCCGTCCGGCAACGGATGAAGCCAAAGCGGGAGAGGGCGCTGAAGCCGTGTCCGATGCGGCTGAATTTGCCTTTTTCCTGCAGGGGACCGATGACCTGTCCGATCCGGAGAGACGTTTCCGACTATCCTGCGCCAACATCAAGCTGGTCAATCCCAACACCCTCACCAGCCCCATCTGTCGCAGCCGGAAGGATGCGGAACTGACCAAATACATCTATCGCCGGATGCCGGTATTGTGGCGGGAGGCGGCGGCGGGCGAGCCGGAAGCCAATCCCTGGGGCGTATCGTTTGACTGCTTATTTCACATGTCCAATGATTCCCGTTTGTTCCATATCAGGACTGAGTTGGAAAACAAGGGTTGGGAGCTGCGCGGCAATGTCTTCGAGCGTGAAAATGAAAAAATGCTCCCCCTTTACGAAGCCAAGATGGCGCACCAGTTCGACCACCGCTGGGCCAATGCCAAGGACAGGGACGAAGCTTCGGGCGGAAGACGGAATCGGGACGCCGGGGATGAAACCGATGCTGACGAGGGGGAAGACGAAAAAGGCGCGACTGAGACTGGAGAGGACGAAACCGGAGATTTTGCCGACGACATGAAAGCCGACCCCAGGGTGTTGCCCATGCCGAGGTATTGGGTGGCGGAAGCGGAAGTCGAGGTAAAATTACGCGGCAAATGGAATCAGGGATGGCTGATGGGATGGAGGGATATCACCAACGCGACCAATGAACGAACGCTTATCGCCTCGGCGATGCCGAGGGTGGCGGTAGGGAATAGTTTTCCTCTTTTATATACCGTCAAGGATGCTTCGTTCGCTTTATTGGCTTGCCTGAATGCGCTGTGCTGCGATTTTTTCACTCGGCAGAAAATCGGGGGAACCCATTTGAACTATTTCATTTTCCGTCAAATCCCAATCATTCCCCCGGACATCTTCGACCAGAGTTCTCCCCTGACCGACGGCCAAAAAATCAGCGACTGGCTGCGTCCGCGTATTTTGGAACTGGTCTATACCGCCTTTGACCTGGCTCCCTTTGCCCGGCGGCTTGGTTACAACGGCCAACCCTTTGTCTGGAATCGGGAACGCCGGTTCAAACTCCGGGCCGAATTGGATGCTCTCTTTTTCCACCTTTACCTGGGCGGCCCGCGCGAATGGCGAGATACAGCTTCGCCCGAACTCAAGAACTATTTCCCCGCCCCGCGCCAGGCCGTTCTGCATATACTGGATTCCTTTCCCATCCTCAAGAGGAAGGACGAAGCGGCCTGCAATGGACAATACCGCACCCGCGACGCCGTTCTGGCCGAATACGACCGCCTGGCGGAAAAGCCGCATTTCTGCGAAGGTGAAGGCGTTTAGACTTGACGAATAAGGATTTTGGGCACAGTACACGACTATTTTTATCCCTGAGCCGCAATGGCGGCTCTCAAGAGGTTGAAAACGACGAGGGTAACCCGGCGGAGATCCTTGCAAACGCCATGAAACAAGTCGCCAAGCAG
>JAISYD010000292.1 GCA_031270145.1 Planctomycetota bacterium | reverse complement strand
CGGCCGCCCTTTCGAGGAAGGCCTTGGAAATGATGACGGCGTCGGCGGTCTCGGTTTTGTTGGCGGCGCCGACCGGCCCCGGGTTGCAGCCGCCCTTGACTGTTTCCATGTTGGCGATGGCGAAGCGCTGGCCGCAGGCCTTGCAGGCCAGCGCGTCGCGCTGGAAGATGTAGCCGATGTCGCCGCAGGCCTGACAGGCGTCGAAGACGGTGCGCACCGTTTTGTCCGGCGCCACCGCGGCGATGACCCGCACCGGCTTGCCGTTGACGCTCTCCGGAGAAATGGTGGGGGTGGAGGACAGGCTACTGTCGCGGATCACCAAATCGCTGTCGGTGGTGAGCGGGGCCTGCCCGGCGAAGGCGGCGCCGGCGACGGCGAATGCGGCCATAAGGGCCAGGACGGACGTTTTCGCGGTTTTGGCATGCATGGTTGTATTCCTTCAGTTCAGAGATATGGGCCTCCCCAATGGAGGCTGGCGGTAAAATGTTTAGAGCCAGGGGACTTCGTTGTATTCGGCGTCGGCGGCCGGCAGGGCGCCGCGATCAAGCTCCGGCGCGGTTGCGTCGTCAGCCATGTCGCCGACCACAATGCGGCTGGAGATCATGCCCATCCAGCAGGAGAAGGGGTACACTCCCTCCGCCTCGGGCGTGAATTCGATGATGTTGTCGCCCAACGCCAGTTTCCTCTCAATGTTGAAGGCGGGGATGAAAATGCGGTTGTTGCAGCCGTTCAAGGTCCCGTTTTCGGCGTGGATATGCCATTCGATGGGAATGCCTGGCCGCACGCGTATCGCCTGGTACGATCCGGGCGACAATTTGGTGTTCACCACCTGTCTTCTGCCGATGAGCGTTCCGGCGACGGCCTCGCCTCCGCCCAAGGCATCCGGCATCGCGAAACCGGAAAGCCGCAAGCCGTTTCCCAGCATCCCCAGGCCCATGATGAACACCAGCGCCGCCCCAATCCGGATGGTCTTTCCCATCCAGCGCTGCCCGAGGAGGGAGCCGGCAATCCCCAGGCCCATGGGCAGGGGCAGGGTGCCCAGGCTGAAGAACAGCATGGACAAACCGCCCTGGACGGGACTGCCGGTGGAAAGGGCGTAAAGCTGCATGGCCTGGAGGGGGCCGCAGGGCATGAGTCCGGTCAGCAATCCAACATAAAGCGGGCCACGCCCGGCGCCTCCCGAAAAGAATCTCGGCAAACGCGGCATAAGCCGTCGCAGCCAGGGAAAACTTCCGATGAGGTTCAAGCCCATGATCATCATGAAAAGGCCGGCCGCTATCTGGACCATTCCCTTGGCTCCTCCCGAAAAGCTCACCACCGAGCCCAAAGCGCCAATCAGCGCCCCGACCGCGGCGTAGGAAGCCACCCGGCCGCCTCCGTAAAGAAGCGATGGCATGAGGACGTCGAGCCCCTTGGCGGCGGCCGGCGTTTTTTTGACGGCGGTCTGCGACAGGTTGATGCCGCCGCACATGGCCAGGCAATGCGTCGAGGTCAGCAGGCCGATTAGGAAGAGCATGCCGAACCCCATGCCCGCCTCGGCCTCCGGGAAAATGTTCATCCATTCGAAAAGTCCGAAGCGGTTGGCCAGCAGGAAAAGGGCGGCGACAAACAGCAGCAAACCGGCCGCCTGGCTTGCCTCTTCCCATTTGCCGGGAGCTTTCCGGCAATCGCCGGCGGCTGTTTCGTAATCCATGTCCGCAAGGATTTGGCCAATCCGCCCGGTGGAGATCATGGCGGCGTCAAGGACTAGTTTCAGCGTGCCGTTGCGGTAATCCGCCTTGGCGGCGCGGACTCCCGGTTCCCCAAGCAGCCTTTTCTCAATGCGCCCCTCGCAGGAATGGCAGACCATGCCTGAAACCCGCAAGGTGATTTCCGCCGGCTCAGCGGGCATTTTCAACGCTCCTTCGCAACCATCATGAAACCGCTTCCCACCATCGGCAGTATCCCGGCATCGGGTTCATTGCCGTTTTTTTTTGCCTTTTCGGCTAATTTTCCGTCAAGGGGGAGACTTTGCCGCGCTCCTCCTGGATAAGGCTTTCCATGCCGCCCCGGCTCATCCAGTAGCCGCAGAGTTCCGCCCGCTCCGGTCCGAGGATATTGCATATCTTGTTCCGCATGGTCCCAAGCCGTTGTTTTATTTCGGCGGTGAATTCCCGGCGGAGGCGCACCGCGTCGGCGATGTCGCTTTCGACAATGCCCCGGATATCGGCCTCCTCCGCCGGAGTGATGCTCACCGAGCCGGATACCTTCGAGGTGATCATGTGGCATATCGTTTCCACGGGAGTGGCGTTCGACAACGCCAAATCCCGAAAATAGAAGACGGTGACGGCGGCTCCCCCCGCCATCCCCAGCGCCAGGATCAGCAGCGCCGCGACAATAAGGGGCAAAGCGCCCTTGCGGCGGGCGAACGGCGACGAAACCGGGATCGCGGATTGGCGGGGCGGAACGAAAGCGGCGTCGATATTCATGGCATGCCCCTTTCAGGAGTTGAGAAGGCTCGCGATATCCGGCAAGGTTTCAAGAAGCCGCAGGGGATTGTCCAGATCCAGCCAGGCCGAGGCGGTCAGGGCGGTGATGGCGATGGTTGCCGCCGCCGCCGCCGCTCCGACGCCGAAGATCAGCCGCAACGGCGGTTCATCGACCGGCGGCTGGACGGCAAGGCCCTGGATCCGTTCCCGGACCTTGGCGGGATCCAGGGGCGGCGCCTGGCGGGCTCGGGCGGCCAAGCGCCCCAATTTCCCAAAATCGGTCAGGAAATCATCCATTTCACTTTTTCCTTCCAATGCTTTTTGTTCGCCATGCGTTTCAGTTTCAGCTTGGCCTTAAAAACGCGCATAGGCACCATGAGCCGGTTCAGGTCGAGCCGTTCCGCGATTTCGGCGGTTGAGCACTTTTCCAGGTAGACCAGCGACAGCAACAGGCGATCCCGATCCGGCAGGGCGGCCAACATTTCGTACAGCAGTCTCGCCGCCGCCTCCGGATCGCCAGGATTTTCTTCCCCTGGCGCGGCCGCCTCCGCCGCCGCCGCTTCCCATTCCGCCGTCAGCGGGACCTCTTTGCCGCGTTTCCTTTGCGTTCGCCAATATTTATAGCCGGTGAAGGTGGCCAGGCGCGCCAGCCAGTGCCGGAATGGCGCGTCGCCCCGGAAATTGGCCAGGCCAAGATACGCCTCCACGAAAACGTCCTGGGCCAGTTCCTCGCAAATCCGCGCATCGCGGGCAAACCCCCGCATTTGCTGGTTGACGGCCTGCCCGTGCCTTTCCACCAAACGGGTGAAGGCCTCCGCATCGCCCGCCAGCACGCTTTTGACGTCGGCGAGATCCTGGTCGTCGGGGGCCGGCCTGGCCTGGGCAGTGGTTTCCATTGGCATAGGGACAGATATTTTCCGTGCCGACCTCGACCCCGGCGCCCCGCAACCTTGCCCGCAACGCCATTCGCAAGGTTAGTGTCGGGATCGGTCCGGGATTGCCGCAAGCAATAAAAAAATCATGCGCCAAGAACGGCTTCTTGGACAAACGCATGGGCGTACCGGCGGTAAAATGTTTTATCGCACCAGGGCGGATTCGATCCGGATGCATTCCTCCAGCGCCCGCAGATAATCCAGGCCGTTTTTGGCGCAGGCGTATTCGTCCGGCAGGGGGACGCACTCGGTCGTCACGTAGCCCCGGTAGCCCGCTTTCCGAAGCGCCTTCATGAAGGTCTTGAAATCGACGTTGCCGCCGCCCGGGAAAAGCCTGGCGCTGTCGGCGAAATGCACGTAGGCCAGCTTGGAGGCGCAGTATTCGACCGCCGCCGCGATGTCGTTGTCCTCCATCAGCATGCTGTAGGTGTCGAGATGGACGAGGATGTTGGGGCGGTTCAGGCGGTGGACGTAATCGGTGACTTGGCGCATGGTATTCAGGTAGTTGGAGGTGGAGGCCAGGATGTTTTCCACCAGGATGACGACGTTTTTGCCCTCGGCGTATTCCGCCAGCTCCAGCTTGGCCTCGGTCAGCAGGCCCAGGTAGTGGTCGAAGCGGGAGAAGTCGCTTATCTTAGAGCGCATGCTGCCGACGATGACCATGGCGCCAATGAAGGCGGCCATGTCGATGTGGAGCTTCAGGCGGTCAATGGCGGCCCGGCGGCCGGCCGGATCGTCCGAGATGAGGCAGAGGCCGTTTTCGACGAATTCCCGGCCGGTGGCGATGGCGGCGAATTTCAGGCCGGCCTGGTCGCCGACGCGGCGGATGTCCCGCCAGTCGAAGCGCTGGGGATCGCGCATTTGCAATTCAATCGCCTGGTAGCCGATTTGGGCGGCGGTTTCGCAGATCTGGTCGATACCGCCCCGGAGGACGATGGGGGCCTCGCGCGAGACCTCGTCCAGGGCGCAGGCGACGCCATAGGTGAACATGGCCATGGTTACGTTCCTTTCCGTGCGGCCGCTCGATCCAAGGCGCCGACCACAATGACGGCGTTGGTGCCGAGCATGCCGAAACTGTTGGTGAGGATGCGGGTCGGCCGGCGCTCCGGCCTGGCCGGCCGGTTGACGGCCAGCCGGGGCAGGGCGCAGGCGGGATCCAGTTCGGCGATGTTGATGGCAGGATGCACCCAGCCGTCCTCGAAGGAGGGAAGGTTGCCGGCCAGACCAAGCGCCCCGGCCGCGCCCATGGCGTGGCCGTAATAGCCCTTGGCGGCATTGACCCAGGCCGGGCAGCCGGC
>JAISYD010000153.1 GCA_031270145.1 Planctomycetota bacterium | reverse complement strand
GACGGGTTCCAAATTGAAGTACGCCTCGGCGGTGGTTGATTTTGTTTTCGACGAAGTCGCCTCGGCCGTGGCCAAGGGCACCAAGGTCAACATCAAGGATTTCGGGATTTTCGTCAAGGCGCAGCGCAAGGCCCGGCAGGGCCGGAATCCCGCCACCGGCGAGCCGATCAAGATCAAGGCGTCGGTCAAGCCCCGCTTCTCCGCCTCCAAGGCCCTGAAAGAAGCGGTTGGCGGCAAGAAATACGCCGTCCACGCCGATTTGGCCGCCCTCGCCGCCCTTGCCGTCAATGCCGCGAAGCCCGCGCCGAAAAAGATTTCCGCCGCAGTAAAGCCCGCCGCCAAAAAGGCGCCAGCCGCCAAGAAGGCCGCCCCCAAAAAGGCGCCCGCCAAGAAAGCCGGGAAGCGTAAATAACGGGCATAACGCCGAACGGTCACGCCGCCTCCCGATGATTCGGGAAATCCGCCGGCAAGCGCGCCGGAGAAGTGGATGGAGGAACAACGGGGAGGGGGAGGAGCCTCGGCAAGGCCCCTCCCCTCCGACTTGCCGGAACTCCCGCCGGCGGGCCATTCGCGAAACCGATCTTTCACCAAATGGGTTTCCCCATGCGAACCGGTCTGTCCGGCCATTCCGGATCCAAAGGCTTCCGGCGTTTTTCCGCTCCCTCCGCCGCCCTGGCGCGGGAGGTGTCGCGGGTCACCTGGATGGGTCTCGGGGTGAACGCCGGGCTGGCCGCGCTGAAGGGCGCGGCCGGTTTCGCCAGCGGCAGCCACGCCCTCCTGGCCGACGCGGTACACACCATTTCCGATCTCGCCACCGACGCCGCCATCCTCATCGGCGTCAGGTACTGGTACGCTCCGGCCGACGCCCAACATCCCCACGGGCACCAAAAAATCGAAACCCTGGTGACCTTCGCCATCGGGCTGTCCCTGGCGGCGGTGGGAGCCGGCCTGGGCTGGGCGGCGGCGGGCGGCCTGGTCCGGCGGGCGGCCTGGTCCGACGCGGCGCGCCCGCCCGAATTGGGCGCCGCCGGTTGGTTCGCCCTGGCCGCCGCCCTGCTCTCCATCGCCTCCAAGGAGATGCTGTACCACTGGACCGCGGCCAGGGGCATGGCCCTCGGTTCCCCGGCGGTGATCGCCAACGCCTGGCACCACCGCTCCGACGCCCTCAGCTCCATTCCGCCGGCCCTGGCCATCGCCGCCTCCGGGCTGGCCGCGGATCTGGGCCATGATTGGCGCTTCCTGGACAATATCGGCGCCCTGGTGGTCTGCGTGTTGTTGATTCAGGCGGCCTGGGATGTGATAAAACCCGCCCTTTCGGTTCTGATCGACGCCGGGGCCGACCGCCGGCTCAGCGCCGCCATCCATCGGGAAATACTGGAAACGCCCGGAGTCGCCGGAGCGCATCACGTCCGGACCAGGGCAATCGGGGCCGGGGCGGTGGAGGTGGATCTGCATATCGCGGTGGATCCCGGCCTCACCGTCCGGGAGGGCCACGCCATCGCCGCCAGCGTCACGCGCCGCGTCCTGGGTCTGCCGCCGGCGAAGGGCGGGATCCGGGCGGTCGACGTTATGGTCCATGTGGACCCGGCGGACAACCTTTCGCGAGGCGCGGATCATGAATGAATTGCTTTGGACCGCCGGCGGCGCCGGCTTCATTTTCGCGATGACCTGCCTCGGCTCGGCCATGGTGTTCCTGTTCCGCCGTCCGCCGAGCGGGAAGACGCAGAATCTTTTCCTCGGCTTTGCCGCCGGCATCATGATCTCGGCCTCCGTCTGGAGTCTGCTCATCCCGGCCATGGAGGCGTCGGAGGAGGGCGGACGGGCCAATTGGCTGCCCGCCGCCGCCGGCTTCACGCTGGGGGTACTGTTCCTGCTCGCCATGGATTGGCTCATCCCGCATCTGCATCCCGGCGTCAACCGGATGGAGGGTCTGTCCTCGTCGGCGAAGCGCACCACCCTTCTGGTCTTCGCCGTGACCCTGCACAACATCCCCGAAGGCATGGCCGTCGGCTTGTCCTTCGCCCTGGCGGCGCAGCATGGCGGCGATCCGGCCCTGCTCGCGTCGGCCATGGCGCTGGCCATCGGCATAGGGATACAAAACTTCCCCGAGGGGGCGGCCATTTCGCTTCCGCTCCGGCAAGAGGGGTTCGGGGTCGGGAAGGCGTTTTTGCTCGGCTGCCTGTCGGGGGCGGTCGAACCGGCGTCCAGCCTGCTGGTCGTCCTGGCCGCCGGCCTCATCGCCCCGTTCATGCCACTGCTGCTGGCTTTTGCGGCGGGGGCGATGATGTACGTCGTGGTCGAGGAGCTGATCCCCGAGGCCCATCTGGGCGATCATTCGAATGCCGGGACCTTGAGCGTCATGGGGGGATTCCTGCTCATGATGATTTTGGACGTGGCTTTGGGCTAGGAGCCGGGAAGGGCGGATGTACGCGGCGGGCGGGAACGGGGACGGGGCGGATTGCCTCATCGATTTGCGGCGCGTTGGCTTGCGCCGCAACGGCCGGGAAATCCTTCGCGACATCGACTGGCGGGTGCGCCGGGGCGAGCACTGGGCCGTAATCGGGGCCAACGGCTCCGGGAAAACCACTTTGCTCCAGATTGCCGGAGCCGTCCTGTTCCCCAGCTCCGGCGAGGCGACGGTGCTGGGCGGGCGTTTCGGCGCCGCCGATCTGTTCAAGCTGCGCCGCCGGGTCGGTTGGGTGGCCTCGGCCCTGACCGCCCGGCTGCCGGGCGGCGAGACGGCCCGGGACATCGTTATTTCCGGCCTGAAGGCCACTTTTGGGCTGGTTTACGAATATTCGGAGGCGGATCGCCTGAAAGCGGACGAGACCCTCCGGCGGCTGGGGCTGGCGGATCGGGCCGACGCGCCATTCGGGGTATTGTCGCAGGGCGAGCAGCAAAAAACCCTTTTTGCCCGCGCCCTAATGGCCGGACCGGAACTGCTGATCCTTGACGAAGCCTGCTCCGGCCTAGATCTGTCGGCCCGGGAGGCTTTTCTCCGGGCGGTGGGCGGGGTGGCCGCCAGGCGCGAGGCCGGGCTAATCCTGGTCACCCACCACATTGAGGAGATCCCCGCCGCCGTCACCCACGCGCTGATTCTTGGGGCTGGGCGGGTTTTGGCCTCGGGCCGGGTGGACGCGGTTTTAACCCCGGAGATCCTGTCCCCGGCCTTTGGCCTCGACGTCCGGATCGAGCGGCGGGGAGGCAGGTTCTGGACCCGGGTGGAAGGCCGCCCGCTAGCCGGGCCGCGCCAAGACAAGGCGCAAGGCGGCCGGATGGGATGAAAACCATCTCCTCGAGCCGCTCAAAGGAAATTTTCATACCTAGGCCCCGGGGTTTTTCAGGACTGGCAAATACCTCTTGGCGGGGACGGCGCCAATATGTTATAATGGGGCGGGTCGCTTTTCGGCGACGGCGGAGACGGACGCGATGCGGCGGATTGGATGGCGGGGAAGGCCGGTTCTCCTGGCGGCGGCGCTTTTCGCCCTGTCCGGCTGCTTCGCGCCGAACGGCGATCGGGCCAGCCATGTCAAGGGCGTGTCGGCCAGGCCGATCAGGAACGACGAGGGAGCCCGCGAGGCCTTCCTGCTGGTGAACGAGGAGCGCCGCCTCCGCGGTCTGGCCGGCTTTGTCCGCCGGACCGATTTGGACGCGGCGGCGGCCCGGCACGCCAGGGATCAGTTGCGCCTGGGGCGTCTTAGCCATATCGGCTCCGACGGCGGCCGCCTGGAAAACCGCCTGGCCAACCTCGATTGGGTTTGGGCCGGCGAGAACCTGGCCCGGAACAAGGGCTTCGATTCGCCTCCGCGCGAGGCGGTGCGCGGCTGGATCGCCTCGCCCAAACATTATGAAAACATGTTTCGCCCAGATTTCACCCATACCGGCATGGCTTCGATTTGGGATCCCGCCTCCGGCTTCACCTACTTCGTTCAGATATTCATAATCCCAACCGCCTGAGGCGCCCAAACATGGATGAATGCGTTTTAGCCATTGATTTCACCCATGAATCCATGACGACCGCCTTTGTCTTCCCGGATGGGCGGCTCATTGGCGAGGCCGGCCTGGCGTTGGACAAATTTTCCGCCTACGGCGACGTCCCCCAGGCGGAAAAGCTGGTCGCCATGCTTGCCAACAAGATGAAATCCCGCCCCGCCCCGGTGAAATCGGCGATATTCTCCCTGGTCGGCGAACTCGACAGCGGGCGGACCGCGGTGCTGTCGCATCCCGGCGCCCCCTGGCTGAACGCCTTCCCCCTGCGGGACGCCGCCGCCGCCGCCCTGGGCCTGCCCGTCCTGTTGCGGCGCCGGAGCCTGTTGCTCCTCTCCTACGACGTGGGCATGCTGGCCCTGCCGGACGACGCCCTGACGGTGGGTTGCTATGTCGATCTGCACTACGACAACGCCATATGGTACCGGGGCGGCCCGCTCCTGGGTCGGAGCCGGGCTTCCGGCAACATCTCCCATCTGACCATCCACGGACGCGAGGACTTTTGTTTCTGCGGCAGATCGGGTTGCGTCGATCTGTACGGAGCCGGCATCCGCCTGCGCCAGATCCATCGGATGATTTTCCCCGACACCCCCATTGAAAATATATTCATCCAGCTTGGCGATCATCCAATCCTCCAGGACTACCTGTCCATGATGGCCTATCCCATAGCCATGGAGGTCAGCATCCTGGATCCAGATTTCGTGGTCCTCGGCGGCGGCATACTGGCCATGCAGGACTTCCCGCGCCGGCGGCTGGAGGAGGAAATCATCCGGCAAAGCTACATTCCCGGCGGCCGGACGGTGGTGTTCCTGCCGTCCGCCACCGACGCCGTCGGCGGGCTGGCCTGCGCCGGAAGATACGCCTTTCCGCGGGAATGAGCGGATCGGACCGGGACTTTACTGGCGGAACCGTTTTTGCGGGTTGTCCAATGTTGGCTGGGCTTTCAATATCCGGCGGGAGGGCGGGATGCGAAACATTCTTTCGTTGCTTGATTTGGGGCGGGAGGGGCTGGAACAGGTCATTGCCGAAAGCGCGGCCATGAAGGCCAGGCTCAAGTCCGGCATCCATGATCCGCTGTATCGCGGGAAGACCCTCGGCATGTACTTTGAAAAGCCGTCCCTGCGCACCCGGGTATCCCTGGAAACCGCGATGAATTCCCTCGGCGGCGGCGCCGTTTGCCTCGAGGCCGACGCGCCCAACCAATTCTGGTCCCGCGAAAGCGTGAAGGATCAGGCCAGGGTCATGAGCCGCTTCGTCAGCCTGGTGGCCATGCGCACCTTCTCCCAGGCGGTCATCGAGGAGTTCGCCCGCGAAAGCTCGGTCCCGATCATCAATGTCCTTTCCGACTATGCCCATCCCACCCAGGTCATCGCCGATTTCCTCACCTTCGGGGAACGTTGCGGCCCGCTCGGGGGCAAGCGCCTGGTTTATTTTGGCGACGGCAACAACGTGGCCCGCTCCCTCCTTTCCGCCTGCGCCCTGACCGGCGTCCGGTTTGTCTGGAGCGGACCGGCCAGCCACCGCCTGGAGCCGGACTTCGTCAGGATGGCGGCGGAGCGGACGGGCGGCAATCTGTCTTTCATTGAAGAGGCCGACCCCATCAAGGCCGTGGCCGGAGCCGACGCCGTCTATACCGATGTTTGGGCCAGCATGGGGCAGGAAAGCGAAGCCGCGGAGCGGGAAAAGCTGTTCCTCCCCTATCAGGTCAACGAAAGGCTCATGGCCGCCGCCCCTCCCGGCGCCATCGTCCTGCACTGCCTGCCGGCCCACCGCGGCCTGGAAATCACCGACGGGGTCATGGACGGCGAACAATCGGCGGTTTACGACCAGGCGGAAAACCGCATGCATGTCTACCGGGGCATATTCTCGCTGCTCGCGAAATGATCCCGCTCCCGGCCAGCCCCTGGGCCGCGGCGGAGGCGTTTGGATCGGGATTCGCGGCGGCGGCGGGAAAAGGCGCTGTTTTCCAGGAGGGAAGCCATGGAACTGGCGGACGCCTGCCAATTCAAGGTGGATTACGCGAAATGCGTCGCTTGCGGGGAATGCGCCGCCGACTGCGTCGCCGAAATCATTTCCCCGCGGGGGGACGGGAAACCCGAAATCGCCCCGGATCAACTGGCCAATGGGATAGGTTGCCAGCACTGCCTGACCATCTGCCCAACCGGGGCGGCGTCGGCGCTCGGGTTGGATCCCGCCAAGTCGCTGCCGCTTGACGGCGCCGACTTCGCGCCCGGCTCCCTCGACCTTTTGATCCGGGGCCGGCGCTCCATCCGCCGCTTCAGCCGGGAGCCGGTTCCGAAGAAGCTCATCCGGGAACTGCTGGCGGCGGCGGCCCACGCTCCGACCGGGGTAAACGCCATGCGCCGCCGCTTCACCGTCATTGCCGACCCTTGCGCCATGGATCGCTTCCGGGAAACCACCATGTCGGCCATCCTGGCGGCGGAGAAACGCGGCCCCCTGCCCGAGGTTTGGGACTGGCTGCCGGATTCGGCCCGCGAATGGCGGAAAAGCGGCAAGGACGAGGTGTTCCGGAACGCGCCCCACCTCCTGGCCGTTTCCGCTCACCGGGACTCGCCCTGCCCCCAACCGGACGGCTTAATCGCCATGTCCTATTTTGATTTGCTGGCGCAGTCGCGGGGGGTGGGCACGGTCTGGGGCGGCATGCCTTACGCCATTGTCGAAACCATCGCCCCAGAACTGCGAGGTCGCCTGGAATTGCCGGAGGATCATATCCTCGCCTACATCATGATGTTCGGCTTTCCGGCGGCGCGGCACCGGCGGACGGCGCAGCGTTTGCCGGAAGACGTGCATTGGCTGGAGCGGTAGTCCGCGCCTCTTTTCCCGCCTCCACGCTATCTGGCGATCACCCGCAGCTCGCCCGGCCTGATGTTGAGGCGGCGGGCGGCGATGGCCGGGCCGAGATTCACCTCGTGCAGGGCGGCGCTTCCCGCGTTGGCCGGATCGGACAGCGCCTGCCAGCCGCCGTTGCGCTCCGGTTCCAGGGTCAGGGTTTGGGCCGGGCCGGCCACCCGCATGGACCAGACGCCGCCGTCCGGTTCCTTGGCCTGGAAATGCTCCAGGTTGATGAAATTGATTCGGACGAACTTCCCGCCCCGGAGGCGGAAGACCGCCAGATCCGCCGACATTTGCAGGTTGAGGGTGGGCGTGACCAAATCGCTTCCCGGCGGCGCCCAGGCGATTACGTCGAGGCGGTCCAAGCCGTGGTCCACGACGACGGCCGAGGCCCGGCCGCTGATGATGTCGGAGTCGCGCTCAAGGCGCAGTGGACGCTGGCCCGCGTTTTCCGCCGGATAAAGCAGGGTGGCGAGGCCGCCGCCGACCAGGTTCCGCTCGATGTCCACCGCCGGCGCGGCGAGGTAGCCGACGGAAGGGTCTTCGCCGTAACCGGCGAAGGCCGTACCGTTCGAAACCATGGTTCTGCTCCCGGCGTCGAGGGCGAACAGCCGCAGGGCCGGGCCGTCGCCGTAGCCGGCGGTGGCGAGGATGCCGGAGCCGTCGTCGTAGACCTGGATGCCGGGGGCGAACTGGAAGCGGACGCGGGCCTGGCCGGGGCGGCCGCTCCCCGTCTCCACCTGATCCAGGATCAGCCAATAGTCGCCTCGGCCCTCGCCCGGCAGCCTTTTTACATACAGCAGGGTGCGCTGCCAGCTTCCGCCATCGGCGAAATAGGCCCGATCCGCCGCGTAGTCGAGGGCGGCGTTGGTGCGCCAGATGGTTTCCGTCGGCCGGCCCGGCTCGTTCCCGCCCGCCGGCGACACGTATTCGCCGTCCAGCGAGAGGACGCTGTGGGCGCCGCCGCCGGCCGCCTCGCCGTCGTAGCCGCCGGCGTCGGCGATGAAGCCGACGTTTCCCGCCATCAAGCTGAGCGAACCGAAATCGTTGTGGTTAGGAACGCCGGGCATGATTCCCCTGGGGCCGAAGCGCACCGCCAGGAAGCGGGAATCGCCGCCGCCGTCGCGGCTGGCGAAAACTCCGCCGAAGGACTCCTGTCCCGAAAGGGCGGGGAAACTCCGGCTGGCCGCGAGGCCGACGCGCGCCGCCCGGCTTCCGGCCGGCGGGAACAATTCGCCCAGCCGGCTCAATTCGGCCGGAGTCAAATCGCGCGAACCCCTCGGGCCAAAGGCGGGCAGGCCGCCGTCGGGCTGGATGAGATTGCGGATATGGCGGGTCGGACGCTCAAGGGCGCGCCATAGCGGGGAAATTGCCCGGCGGAAACCGGCGTCTTCCCGACTATGGGCGTCCAGCGCCAGGGCCATCCGGAAAAGATCGCCGGTGACCCCGGCGACGTCGCCGGCGATGCTGGCGCCGTCGGGATAGAAAAGTCCGCCGGCTTTTTGCGCGACCGCGTTGACGTCGGTCGCCAGTTCGCGATTCGGGAAGACGAGGAAGTCGCAGACGGCGACGGCGCGGACATAGGCGCCGGCCATTCTTGGCCAGGCCGGATCGTAATTGTCGGCCCGCAGGGCGGCGCGGACGGTTGCGATGTCGGCGTGCAGGCGGACAAGCGCCCGCTCCATGGCTCCGCCGAAGGCCGGATCGTCCAACACCGGCTCGCCAAAGGCGTCAAGCAGGCGGGAGAGCCGCTCCGCCGCCATGTCCGGAGTCTCTCCGCCGCCGGAGATCGGCGCCTCCAAGGCGGAAAAAGCCTGTTGGTAGGCTTCGGCGGGCGCGCTTCTCTGGCTGCCCCTTGGTCCGGCGGCCAGGGCGGCGTCCACCACCCGGCGTTGGCGGAGGACCTGCCAGATGATGTCGGCGGCAGTCCGCAAATCGCCCCGCGCCGCCGCTTCCCGGAGTCCCGGGAAATCCGGGTTCCGGCCATTGAGGTCGGCCAGGACGGCGGCACGGGGATCGCTTCCCGGGTCGATTTCCGTTATTGCGCCGTCAGTTCCGGTCGCCGGCGGTTCCAGGCTGTCGGCGTTCCGGGGATCGGCGGCCGGCGTCCCGCCTGGCCGGGACGGGTCGAATCCGGCGCCGGGAGGGTCGGCTGGAGGAGGGGGTTGGCTATGGGTCTGGCCGCCTTCGGGTTCGAAGCGGCCG
>JAISYD010000147.1 GCA_031270145.1 Planctomycetota bacterium | reverse complement strand
CAACGTCGGCGGCAAGTACAAGACGCGGGACGAAGTGCTCAAGGATATCGGCGACATCCTGGGGCCCGGCTGCGACATCAGCGTCGAATTGAACGATCCCTTCCGTTCCTCCGATTCCCAGATTCTCGAGGAGGCGGCGCGGTTCCGCGAAATGCTGTCGAAATACCGCGTCGTCATCAAGGTTCCCCACACCGGCGCGGTCAGCGGCGACAATGTGGGGCAATTGTTGCAGGGCGACAAGCGCCTTTCGGTGCGCTACAACGAAGGGCGGAGCGCCGACTATTTCCGGGGGCATAATCTTGCCCTCATGCTTCGCGAGCACGGCTACCGGGTCAATTTCACCCTGATGTACGAGCCCTACCAGACCGCCTTGGCGATTCAGGCCAGGCCCTATTTCATCAACAGCTTCATCGCCCAGCGGCAAGGGAACAGCCTTCGCATGTCCGGGCTCGTCCGCGCCTACGAGTACACCGGCGATCCCGCCTTTGTCGAACAATTGAAGCAGTACATGCTGGACAACGACTATCTGGCCGCCGGCGAGGCCGGGCAGGATGCCCTCAATGCCCTCGCCCGCGCCCGCGACATTCTCAAGTACCGCGGTTTCGACGAACGGGGCGAGAACGACGGTCTCGACTCCATCCGCCACAATCTCCGGGTGCTGCGGCAATGCAACCTCGCCGACACGCGGCTGATTATCTGCAATTTCCAGGGCGAGAACGTCTACCCCTATTTCGACAAATTGCTGATGGAGCCCGAATTCGTCGAAATGGCCGACCGGGTGGTCGTCACCGGCGCCCCGGATCTGTTGGGAAGCTACACGTCGTCGCCCATGGTCACTTTCTTCCATCGGCGCTTCATGAACGCCGCGGCGGGCGCGAAATGAGCGCCCGGCCGTTGTCCGGCAAGGTCGCGGTGGTCACCGGCGGCAGCAAGGGCATAGGCGCGGCCGGGGTGAAAGCCTTCGCCGCCGCCGGCGCCTCCGTGGTCATCGGCGCCAGGGGACGGGAATTGGCGGAAAAAACGGCTGGAGAGATCGGCGCCGCCGGCGGAAAAGCCCTGGCGGTGGCCTGCGATGTGGCCGATTATGCTTCGGTGGAGGGGATGTTCTCCGCCGCGGCGGAGGCGTTCGGCGGCGTCGACCTGGTGCTGGCCGGCGCCGGGGTGAACCTGCAGCGGGATTTGCTGGTGGACGCCGACATCGATCTGTGGCGGAAGACCATTGAGATCAACTTGATTGGGGTGTATCACACCGCCCGGGCCGCGATTCCCCGCCTCAAGGCCCGCGGCGGGGGAAAGTTCATCGCCATCGGCTCGGGGAGGGGAAGGCGCGGTTCCACCCATTCGTCGGCCTACGCTTGTTCCAAGGCCGGGCAATGGATGTTGATTCGCTGCCTGGCGGAGGAACTCCTCGACTCCAACATCGCGGTGAACGAGATTGTGCCGGGGCCGGTATGGACCGACATGAACACCCAATGGGGCGATCGGATCGATCCCATTTTCACCGGCGGTCCGGAATGGGCCAAACAGCCCGACGACGTCGTTCCGCTGCTTATGTTTCTGGCCACCCAGCCAAACTTGGGGCCCACCGGCCAGTTCTTCGCGCTGAACCGCCGGGAGATATGAACACACAGTTCCCAGAGAGGGAGGGAAACGTCATGCGCATCAAGCTCGCGCCTTCCATCATGTGCGCCGACTACGCCGGACTGGAGCGGGAAATACGGGATGTCGAGAAAGTCGGCGCCGATATCATTCATTTCGATGTCATGGACGGCCACTATGTATCGAACTTCGTCGGCGACGCCGGTTTGGTCAAGGCGTTGCACGGCCTCACCAACCTCCCCCTGGACATTCACCTGATGTGCCTGGAACCCGAGCGCTACCTGGATATTTTTCCCCTCCGTCCGGGGGACGGGATTTCCTTCCATCCCGAAACCTCCCGCCATCCCCACAGGCTGGTTGAAAGCATAAGAAGCCGGGCCTGCCTGGCCGGGGCGGCGATCCGGACCGACTTGCCGGCCGGCGCCATGGAGGAATTGGCTCCGGAACTCGACTACTTTACGGTGATGACCATAGACGCCGGGATGCCGGGGACCGCCTTCCGATTCCGGGCGCTGGAGAAAATCGCCAAGGTGAAGGATATGGCCAAGGCCGGCGGGCGGGAGATCTTCGCCCAGGTGGACGGCAGCGTCAGGCCGGACAACGCGGCGGAGATTGTCGGGAAAGGCGCCGATGTCCTGATTCTCGGTTATCCGGGTTGTTTCGACAGGGAATTGGGGACGGTCGCCGCGATGGGAAGAATCCGGGACGTGATCGGCAAAATATGCCGGCGGGAATAGGCGGGAATATCAGGCAGGTTTTCCCATTTTCGAAAGGCGTAACATGAAAATCGCCGTGGGTTCGGACAAATCCGGATTTGTACTGAAGAGCCCTCTTCTCGAACATGTACGGGGAAAAGGGCATGAGGCGGACGATCATGGCACCCACCAGATCGAAAAGCCCGCCCCCTTTACCCGCACCGCCACTTCGGTGGCCAAGGCGGTGGCCTCCGGGGCGGCTGATCGCGGGATATTGATTTGCGGTACGGGAATGGGCATGGCCATAACCGCCAACAAGACGCGCGGCGCTTACGCCGCCGTGACGGAAAGCGTCTACGCCGCCAAAATGTGCCGCTGGATAAATAACGCCAACATTCTTTGTCTCGGCGCCTTCATCCTTGGGGAGACCATGGCCAAGGAAATGGTGGATGCCTTTCTGACGACCGAATTCACCGCCGGCATGGAACAATGGCGGGTGGATCTGCTTGCCGGGCAATTGGGCATTCTCAAGGAGATCGAGGGCGAGCATTTCAAGTAGGAACGGAAAGAGGAAAACCATGAAGATACTTGTCACCGGCGCCGGCGGTTTCATCGGCCGCCATCTGCTGCCCCGGCTGACGGCCGCCGGGCATTCCGTGGTCGCGGCCGATATCCTTGTTCCCGCCGCCGCTCCGGCGACGCCGGGCACGGTGTGGCGCCGGCTTGATGTTCTCAGGGTGGAGGAGATTTACAAACTGCTGTCGGCCGAGCGCCCGGACGCCATCGTGCATTTGGTGTCCTGGTTGGCCGGGCCCTGCGAGGCGGATCCCCTGCGCGGCTGGGGCGTGAATTTCACGGCCACCCAGCATCTGCTCGACGCGGGAATGGCGAACGGCCTCAAACGCTTTGTCTTTTCCAGTTCCGTCTCGGTTTTCGGCAAGGGTCTGGCCGAGCCGGTCCAAGATGAAGCGGTCAAGGAACCTGCCACCATCTACGGGCAGACCAAGCTGGCTTGCGAGAATTTGCTTCGCTGGTATAGGGACAGGCGCGGCCTTGCCGCCGGGGCGGTTCGTTTTCCCTGGGTTTACGGGCCCGGCCGCGAAAACGGCATCACGGCGGCCTATTCATCGAAGCTGGTGGATGCCGTGGCCCGCCGGGAACCCTTGGTCGTGGATTTCCCCGAGGAAAAGGGCGATTGGCTGTACGTGAAGGACGCGGTCAAGGCCCTGCTCCTTCTTCTTGACGCCGGGAATCCTCCCCGGATTGCCTACAACGTCATGGGGGGGCTGTATACGGTTCGCGAGGCCATGGCGATTGCCAAAAGAATCTGTCCAGAGGCCGACATCGCTTTTGCCGAGGCTCCGGCCCCTTCCGACAATCCCTACCCCCTGTCCTACGACGACACGCCGGCCCGCCGGGATTTGGGTTGGAGTCCCGATTACAGCCTGGAGGAAGGCTTCCGCGATCACATCGCCATTGTGCGCGGAGAGAAAGGCCAAGCATAAGGAAAAGACGAGGATCCGACGGTGAAATGGCTGGCCAATCTTTCGCGGATGGCCGGCGAAGCGGCGTAAGCGGTGCGGCCGATGTCCGGGCGAGGAATCATAACCTGATTGACAACAAGGAGGACGGTATGGTTGCGGAAATGCGGGCGGTCATGGCCTATGGTCCCAAGGATTACAGGTTGATCGCCAAATCTGTTCCCAAGCCCGGCCTCGGCGAGCTTCTGATGAAGGTTGCGGCTTGCGGCATCTGCGGCAGCGACCTTCACGCCTATCGCGGCGCCCCCTATTATTGGGGCGATGGGACTAAGCCGGGTTGGATGCTCGCCCCCGTGACGCCTGGACACGAATTCTCGGGCGTGGTGGAGGAAATCGACGGCGAAGCGTCGCGGAAGTGGGGCGTGAAAAAGGGCGACCCCATAGTGGTGGAGCAGATCCTTCCCTGTTGGGAGTGCGAATACTGCAAGGACGGCGACTATCATCTATGCGCCGTCCACAACATGTACGGTTTTCAGAAGGACGCCGCCGAGGGGGCGTGGGCGGAATATTGCCTGATCAACTCGAAGTCGCTTGTGTACCGGATACCGGCTGGCCTGGACGTGGCGGAAGCGGCCATGGTGGAACCGCTGGCCTGCGCGGTGAACGCTTTTCAGACCGGCTCGGTCCGCTTGGGCGACGTGGTGGTGGTGGCCGGCATGGGCACCATAGGCGGCTTCATCGTCCAGTTGGCCCGGCTGGTCAATCCCAAGCTTCTGGTGGTGGTGGACGTCATGGAAAACCGCCTGGACCTCGCCAGAAAGTTCGGCGCCGATGTCGTCGTGAACGCGGCCAGGGAAGACGCCGTAAAGAAGGTCCTCGGCCTCACCAACGGATACGGGTGCAATGTCTATTACGAGGTGACGGGACATCCAAGCGGAGTGATTCAGGGACTGGAAATGATTCGGAAGAAGGGGAGATTCGTCGAATTCAGTGTTTTCGGTTCCCCCGCCACGGCTGACTGGTCGGTCATCGGCGACAAAAAGGCCATAAGCATCCTTGGCGCCCACATCAGCCCGCGCACCTATCCCATCGCATTGGAACTGCTCCGTTCCGGCAAGGTGAAAACCAAAGGCGTAATCACCGGACGGTTCCCGCTTGCCGACTTCGACAAGGCGTTGGAAAAGGCGGCGGACGCCGCGACGTCGCTCAAGGTTCTGCTGTTGCCTTGAGCCCGGCCCGGAGCATCGGTAAGAACATGAAGGACGGGGGCCAAGTCCGGTTTTATCCCGGGCCGGGGCGTCTTTTCCCGGCAATCTTTGGATGGCCGGTATTGATGATGGAAGGAATATGGCATGCAAGACGTGTTGTTGGACTATGGCGACGCCAAGCAAAACGTTCAGTTGCCGGATCACGCCACGGTGATCCGGTACGGCCGGACCTATCGGGATCCTCCCGCCAGGGGCGTTCCCCTGGAACTCACGCGGCAGGCGCTCGCCTCTCCCCTCGACTCGCCCCGGCTTCGGGATATGGCCGGTCCCGGCAAGAAGGCGGTCATCGGCTTTCCGGACAGGGTCAAGGGCGGAGTGCATCCCGCCTGCCACCGCCGAAACTCCATCAAGCTGGTGGTGGAGGAGTTGCTGTCCGGCGGGTGCAAACTGGAGGACATCACCCTTCTTTGCGGCATGGGCCTCCATCGCATGAACAACCTGGACGAGTTCCATTGGATGCTGGGGAAGGATATTGTCGACATGTTCCATCCCGGGCGGCTGGTGAACCACGACGCCGAGTCGCCTACCCTCAAGGATTTCGGCCTTGACGCCATGGGCAACGTTGTACAGTGCAACGCCATGCTGGCCGAGGCCGACATTCCCATCCTCGTCGGCCATTGCTCCGGCAATCCCTACGGCGGTTTCAGCGGCGGCTACAAGATGCTGGTCACCGGCTTCACCGGCTGGCGCTCCATCGCCTCGCACCACTGCCCCGACACCATGCACCGGGACGACTGGCTGGGCGGCTCGCACCGGCAGCACATGCGTACCCAATTCCAGTCCGTTGGAAAGGCCATAGAGGCCGGCATGGGCCGGAAATTTTTCGCCGTGGACGCGGTACTGGGCCAATTTTCCGACGTCCTCGACGTCAAGGCGGGAAGCATACCGGCGGTGGAGGAGGCGACCTGGCCGCTGGCCGACGAGCGGACCAACATCGAGGTGGATATGGAGGAGCCGGCGGACGTGCTGGTCCTGGGCGTTCCCCGCAATTTCCATTACGGGCCCGGCATGGGCTCGAATCCCATTCTCACGAGCCTGGCCCTGGGGGGCCAGTTCTCGCGGTGTTGGGGCTGCCTCAGGCCGGGGGGGGTGGTTGTGGCCCTCTGCATTTGCGACGGCTGGTTCAACCCCAAGTGGTTCCCTTCCTACGAGGAGACGTACAACGCCCTGCAAAAGTACCAGAATCCCACCGATTTCCTTCGCTCGGACGACGCCCTGGCCATCACCGCCAATTACGAATACCGGTTCAGTTATTCGAATTTCCACACCTACCATCCCTTCCACGCCATGTCGATGATAAGCGGCGGCGCCGTTTTGGCCCAGCGCGCCAAGGCGGTCATCATGGCGGGAGCGGCGAAACCGGTTTATGCCCGCGGCATGGGCTATATCACGGTCGCCAAGTTCGACGAGGCGATGGCGCTGGCCGAACGCCATGTTGGAAAGAACCCGCGCATTCTTTGTACTCCGGAATGTTTCTCCGGCGGAGCGGCGGTGCATCTCAGGATGAAAAAATGACCGATCTTTTCTCGTTGGCCGGGAAGAAAGCCCTGATCACGGGGGCGGCCCGGGGCCTGGGACGGGCCATGGCGGAAGCCCTGCACGAGGCGGGGGCGGCCGTGGCCGTCATGGATGTGCTTGACGGCATGGAGAGGGCGGCGGCGGAAATGGGGCGTCAGGGCCCTCCCGTCCACGCCTTCCGGGCGGATTTGGGCGATCGCGGCCAGATCCGGTCCGCCTTCGGGCTGGCGGTGAAGGCCCTGGGCGGGCTTGACATCCTTGTGAACAACGCCGGCATGCATGTGCGCAAGTCGGTTCTCGACCACCGCGACGAGGATTGGGATCGCATCGTCGCCGTCAACATGACCGCCCCCTTCCTGCTGGCCCAGCTCGCCGCGCCCATAATGCTGGCGCAGGGTTCCGGGAAAATCCTCAATGTCGCCTCGATGCTGGCCTTTTTCGGAGGGGTCAACGGCAGTTCCTACGCGGCCACCAAGGGAGCGGTGGCGCAGCTTACCAAATCCATGTCCAACGAATGGACCGGCCGCGGGATTTGCGTCAACGCCATCGCGCCCGGCTATTTGGATACCGACCTCAACAAGTCCATGGCCGACGATTTCCGGCGGACCGTGCTGATGCGCCTGCCGAAAGGGCATTTCGCCAAGCCGGAGGAATTGAAGGGGGTGGTGACCTTCCTCTGTTCGCCGGCCTCCGACTATATTTCGGGTGCCGTCATACCCGTTGACGGCGGCTATTCCGCCCGCTGAGCGGGCGATATCGTGGACGCGGACGCGGCTTTCCGCGAACGGATGCGGGAGGCGTTGAGGAAGGCTTTGGCGGAGCATGACGCTCCGGGGGAGCAGTTTGAACGGCCGCGCCGGGAATGACGGCGGCCAAAGGAGGCTGCGATGAAAGCGGTATGTCTTGAGGAACCGCATAAGATCCGGGTAAAGGAATTGCCGGACCCCGTCCTCGCCGACGGCCAGGCGCTGGTTGAAATCAAATTGTGCGGAGTATGCGGCACCGAGGTGGGGGGCTACAAGGGGGTGAGCCCGGTGGTGAAAGACCCCGTCCTCGGAGTGGGGCACGAGGCCGTCGGCGTCGTCAAGGCAATCGGCGAAAACGCCGGAGGGTTCCGGGTGGGCGATCGGGTGAGCCTGGAGCCGTATATCACTTGCGGCGAATGCCACTCCTGCCGGGAAGGCCGCCGCAACAACTGTGTTTCGCTGCAAACCTGCGGAGTCCACCGTCCGGGCATGATGGCGACCCTGTTCGCCCATCCCGTCCAGCTTCTCCACCGGATACCCGACGAGATGTCCTGGGAGCGGGCCGTCATGATTGAACCGCTTTCCATAGGCGTCCACGCCAATCATCGCGCCGGGGTCAAGGAAGGCGAACGGGTGTTGGTGGCCGGCGCCGGACCCATCGGCATACTTGCCGCCCTGGTCGCCCGCGCCTACGGCGCCCTGCCGATCATCGCCGATCCGGTGGAGGAACGTCTCGATGTATGCCGTCGCTTGGGCTTCGATTTGCTATGCGACAATTCCCGGGAGGATTTGCCGGGCTTTCTTCTGAAAGTCCTCGACAGTTCCCTGCCGTCGGTTGCCATCGACTGCTCCGGAGCGGTTCCGGCGGTGGAGCGCTTGGCGGATTGCGTGCGCCACGGCGCCAGGGTGGTGTTCGTGGGATGGCCCAAGGCGGCCTGTTCCGTGGATGTGTCCCGGTACATCCGGAAGGAATTGAATCTCCTCGGTTCCCGCAACAGCAATCATGAATTCCCCGAATCCATCGAATTGATTGCCGGCGGCAAGGTGAGGGCGGCCGAGTTGATAACCTCCATCGTCCCCCTGGACGAGGCGCCGGAGTTGATTCGAAGCCTGGCGGAGTCGCCGGGCCGGCATCTGAAGGCGGTGGTCCGGGTCAACGCTTGACCGCGTCAATCAACGGCGGGCGCTCGCGATAAAGACTGTGCGAATAAATCCTGCGCCTCAACTATAGCCGTATATAATTGAAGGAACGTTTCCGTTTAATTTCGTATTTTCCACGCGCCGGGCAAACGTCATGATTGTAAACGGTCTTGTTCGCCGCTGGAAACGGCCGTTTCCATAAGACAAATTGCGGGAAGGAATCGCATGGCCAAAATACTCCTCACGCAGACCCTATGCCTTTCGGGAATGGAGCTTCTGCGCCTTCGCGGGGAAAGGGATGTCGTTGTCGTCAATAGCGGCGATCCCGCCGATTTCTACCCGGAGTTGGAAACAGCCGACGCAATCATCATCCGCGTGGGCAGGATGGATGAACGAGCCTTCGAGCGCGCGAAAAATCTCAAGGTCGTCGCCCGCACCGGCGTGGGATACGATTCCATCGATATCGCGGCGGCAAATGCGCGTGGAATCCCCGTCGTGGTGACTCCCGGCGCGGTCGAGCATTCCGTGGCCGAGCACACGCTGACCCTGTTCCTCGCGCTTTCGAAGAATCTGCTTGAAAATGATCGGGAGTTGAAGCGGGGAAATTGGGGCATCCGGAACGCCGGGAAAGGCATTGAACTGCGCGGCAAAAAAATCGGCTTCGTGGGATATGGCAGGACCGGGCGTCTGACCGCGCGGCTTTTCGAGGCGCTTGGCGTCGAAATTCTGGCCTATGATCCCCATCTTTCCGCCGATCAAATTCGATCCGCCGGCGCCGGGGCCGCGGCGCGCATTGAGGATATTTTTCTGGAATGCGACATGATTTCAGTCCATGTACCCCTGCTCGATGAAACGCGCGGCATGATCGACGCCCGGCTTATCGGCCTGATGAGGGAGACCGCCTTCCTCGTCAACTGCTCGCGCGGGGGCATTGTCGACGAGAGGGCCCTCGCCGACGCCCTTAACCAAGGGAAAATCGCCGGCGCCGGCAGCGACGTCTTCGCCGGCGAACCTCCGGCGGCGGACAACCCCCTGCTTGGCGCCAGGAATGCGCTGCTTACGCCGCATGTGGCGGGAGTCACCAGGGAATCTTCCGCCGCCGCCGCCAGGATGGCGGTTGAAGGCTGTCTGGAAGTTTTGGCGGGCCTGAAGTATCAATTGATCGCCAATCCCCAAGCCTATGACCATCCGCGCTGGAAATGACGGCTGCGCCGCTTGCGGAGGCGACTGAGAATATCGGCGAAATTTAATTTATTCCGGCTGGCGGGACTTTTAAAGAAAAACGGACAAAGAGAGGAAACCACATGAAAAGAACTGTTTTCGCGGCGTTCCTGGTCATTGCCACGGCCACGGTTTCACCCCTCCATGGCATCGACTATCCAACGCAGCCGATTACCCTTGTCTGTCCTTGGGACGCCGGCGGCAGTTCGGATCTGTCCTGCCGCGTCATTGGTTCCCTGGGGAGAAAATACATGGGAACGACCATCAATGTGGTCAATCGCCCCGGCGGCAACGGCGCCGTCGCTTACGGCGAAATGGCGTCGAGAACCAAGGCGGACGGGTATACCATGAGCCTGTGCGCTTCGGGCGGCTTCAATAGCATGCCTTTTGTTCAGGACACCGGCTATACCATCGACGATTTCGAGTTCATCGCCGGCACCACCACCGAACCCTTGGCCGTCATAGTCCATAGCGACAGCGACCTGCATAATCTCCAAGACATAGTCGACAGGTTCAAGAAAACCGGGGAGCCCGTCGCCTATGGCATGTCCGGATCCAATTCACCCAACCATTTGTATACCATCAAGATGTTTCGGAACATGGGCGTCAAGGAACAAATCGTACCCTATTCCGGAGCGGCCGGCGCCCTGACCGCCCTTCTTGGGAACGAAGTGGAAATGATCATCATCCATCCCGGCATGGTGCTCGGCAGCATTGAGAACGGCGACGCCCGCGTCATTGCCATGATGTTCAAGGACCGCGTACCCACTTTCCCCGACGTTCCGACTGTCGAGGAACAGGGCTTTGGACTCATCCACGTCGAAACATATAAGGCCATTATCGTTCCCCGGGACACCAATCCCGAAATTGTCAAGTGGCTGAACGAAAAGCTCAACCTGATCATGCAGGACCAGGAATGGATTGACTTCCTCAAGAACAATGGCATCGAGAAAACCCGATATAAACAGCTTGGTGAATATCGCAACGCTTTGGAGAAGGACATCCAGTTGCTGTGGCCGCTCATGGAAGAACTCAAGTTGCTCAAACCCGGCGCGGTGAAGCCGTCCGCCCCGGGTAAATAATGGTCGATCCAAACAAATGCCGCATGTTTTGGACAAGGGATATTGTCGACTTTTAAGGGAAATCAAGGGCGGATATCCTATGAACAAAACCAATCGGATAGTGGCGGCGGTTTGTTTTCTGGCCGGCCTTGTCCTTTACCACATTGTGCCCTATCAGGTATCCCTTGTCAGCACGTCTCCGGTCACGCTCGCCGCGAGCTTCTTCCCGCGTTTCATCGCCATTCTCATGATGGGGGCCTCCGCCGCCCTGTTTCTCCAGGCGCAGGTGGCCATAGCCAGGGGATACGAAGTTGACGATTCGCCCGCCTCCAACCCGCCGAGGCGGGGGGAGGCCAAGGCGGCGGCCGTGTTCGTCATGATCGTGGTTTACTCCATCCTTATGGACAGGATCGGTTTCATCCTTTCCTCGCTGCTGTTCGGTTTTTCCCTTCTCGCCGTTCTCAAGGCCGGAAAATGGTGGCACTATCCCATTTACGCCGCCTGCGTCGGCGTGATTTATTATGTGTTCAGGTATCTTCTGTACGTTCATCTTCCCGCGCTCGGAGTCTGGTTCCTGTAAGGATTGCCGCGGAGCGGACGTTAATCAAACGGGGTCGGCGCCGGTGGCGGCGGCCCCGGCAAATTCCGGTGAAAACCGCCGCGCGGGGAATAAAGGGAAAGGCTCATGTGGAACAACATTTTCTCCGGGTTGGTCAACCTGCTTTCCCTGGAGAGCGTCCTGTTCATCAATTTCGGCATGGCGGTGGGCATCGTCTTCGGTGCCCTGCCCGGCCTGACGGCGACAATGGGGGTCGCACTGTTCCTACCCGTGACGTTCGGGCTGGATCCGCTTCCCGGCATGCTTCTCCTGCTCGGCATATACTGCGGCGGCACCTACGGCGGCTCCATCACCGCGATCCTGATTAAAACGCCCGGGACTCCGGCCTCGGCCGCGACGGTCCTTGACGGATACGAAATGGCGAGAAAGGGGCACGCGGGAAAGGCATTGGACACCGCCCTGGTCTGTTCCACCATCGGGGGAATAATCAGCGCCCTAGTCCTTCTCTTTCTGGCTCCCCAGATCGCCAGGATCGCCCTGCGCTTCGGATCGCCCGAGCGATTCATGCTGGCCATGTTTGGCCTGTCGATCATCTGCACCCTTAGCGGAAGGCGTCTGTTCAAGGGGCTCATTTCGGCCGCGTTCGGCCTGTTTGTCGCCAGCATCGGTCTGGATCCCATTGAGGGACTGCCGCGCTTCACCTTCGGGATAAACGAATTCATGGCCGGGGTGGGCATCATCCCCGCGCTTGTCGGCCTCTTCGCCATCTCTGAAATTTTGAACAAGGTCCGCGTGGGGGACACGTCGGAGGAAGGCAAGGCCGCCTTGACCAAGGATCGCATGACCTTGGCGGAATTGCGGGGATGCTCGAAGGATATCGTCAAGTCGAGCGTAATCGGCACTATAATCGGCGCCATTCCCGGCACCGGGGCCGCCATCGCGGCTTTCCTGTCCTACATGGAGGCCAGGCGCAGTTCGAAAACACCGGGGAAATTCGGTACCGGCCACATCAACGGCATCGCTGCCCCCGAGGCGGGGAACAACGGCGTGACCGGGGCGACCCTCATCCCGTTGCTTACCTTGGGTATTCCTGGCGACGTCGTCACCGCCGTGATGCTTGGGGCGCTGATGATGAAGGGTTTGACGCCCGGGCCGCAACTGTTTCAGAAGCACGGCGTCCTGATGTACACCATCATGATCGGGCTGATCTTTGTCAACGTTTTCATGTATCTCCAAGGCAAGCTGTTCATCAAGGCCTTCGCCAACGTCAACAGGATTCCGACCAGCCTTCTCTCGACGATTCTGATTGTCCTGTGCGTGATAGGAGGATTTTCCGTGAACAACTCCGTCTTCGACGTTTTCCTCATGCTTGGTTTCGCGGCGGTCGGCTATCTCGCCACCAAATTCCAGTTCCCCACCGTCCCGATGTTGCTGGCAATCATCCTGGGGCCCATGGCCGAGGAAAACCTCAGGAAATCCCTCCTCCTGTCCCGCGGCAGTTGGAGCATTTTTGTCACCAAGCCCATTTCGCTGCTTTTTTTGCTTCTCACCCTCGCCGCAATCCTCGTGCCGGCCATCGTGAACGTCGTGTTGAGAAAAAAAGAAACCGCTTCCCTTGCCCGGACGGATCGCTAGGCACGAGTGAAGAAAACATGAATCTGATCCGCATATGGCTATCGTTCCTGAAAATCGGCTGTGTCGGTTTCGGCGGCGGCAGCGCCCTCATACCAATCGTCCGCAATGAATTGGTGGCGGAACGCCAATGGTTGTCCGACGACGAATACCTCAAGCACACGCTCATCGCCAATATCACGCCGGGCGC
>JAISYD010000113.1 GCA_031270145.1 Planctomycetota bacterium | reverse complement strand
CCGGGAGCGCCGCCAGATCCACCAGATGCAGGGGATAATCCAAATAGCCGGAGACGTCGACGCCGGAAGGGACGCTGGCCAGCAAGTCCCGCATCCGGGGCAATTCGCGCCAGGGCTTTTTGCCGTGATAGAGCACGACCGCCAAGGCATAGGGAAAAGTCCCGGCCTCGCCGCCCTTCCCCTTCTTCGCGGTCAGATGGACGCGATAGGACTTGACGATATATTCCAGAATCCGAAAGCTGATAAGGCGATCCGCTTGCGACTGATGCTCCAGGAAAACCAGCACCTCCGCCCGCCTGCCGCCCTGGCGGAAACGGGTGGAAAAGGGCAAATCGCCCTGGAACTCGGCCAAGCCGCTGTCGATGCTTTCCGGCGCCTCGCACTTTAAGCGGCTTAGCTCCAACTGGCCGATAATCCCGGGATCGACATAATGCCGCAAAAAGTCGGCGGCCAGCTCGGGATCGGAAAGCACGTGCCGGACCAGCAAATCGTGCGGATGGGCCAGGGCCGGGACCGTTTCGATCAGGTTGGCCGAGCCGGTTTTCAAGGCGGCGTTTTTCATGTCCGCCAGTATAGAATGGCGGCGGAGGTTTGTCAAGGGAAGGGGCGGCCGGCGGCGAAGCGGCGTTCCTTATCCGCGCAAGGCGCCCGCCACCGCTTCCCCGCGGCCATTGGCAAGCGCCTTGCCATGGCGGCGGCATGATGGACAAATAGGTTTCAATATGTTAAATGCCGGTCTTGACCGGCGGACATTGCGGCGGTTTCCGCGAAGCGGCCCGCAATGCCATGACTTTCGCCGCAACGCCGGAACACGGGCGCGCGGCATAACGTCTCGCCAGGCCGCGGCGCGATTCCGGCGGAGATTCCGGAAATCGGCGTAACAAGCCGGGGCGCGGCCGCACTATCAAGATGGATAGGTTGGCGGCCGCCGTTGCTCTTTGGCGGACATCTGGTTGAGGTTGACCCGGTTATAAGGAGACAGCGCATGTTCAGGAAAGGTTTGGCAATACTGGTTTTCGCCCTGGCGGCGGCCGGTCCGCGCCCGGCGGCGTTCGCCGCCGACGCGGATCGGGGCCTGGCGGATCGCGAACAGCCGCGGAATGAGTCCGGCCGGCGGAGGTATGGCCGCGCTTTCCGCGACGGCCGGCGCGAGGGAGAGGGTTTTCATCGGAACAACCCCGAACGGCGGAGGCAGGGCCGCGATTTCCGCGACGGCTGGCGCGAGGGAGCGGATTGCCGCCGGAATGGCCCGGGCCCGCTTGGCCGGCTTGACGCCAGACCCTGTTTCCTCTCCCCGGCAATGCTGGAGGAGTTGGCGCTTGATGCCGGGCAGAAAGGCAAAATAATCGATTTGTTGACCGCCGATTACAAATCCAGGCTGGATATCCGCCTGGAAATCCAGGAGCTGTACAAGAAGCTCGGGGAATTGCGGGACGACCCCGAGGCGGCAAGCGACGCCATCGTGTCCGCCAGCGCCGCCCTGGGCGAGGCCAGAGGCAGGCTGGAGGCCGCCGCGCGGCGGACGGTCCGGGAGGAAGTCCGGGCCATCCTCACGCCGGAACAGCAGCGGATGCTTGAGGAAGAGGCGCCCAGGGGCTGCGGCGGAAGGTGGCCATGAGCCAGGATTGCCTTGGCTCCGGAATGTTGGTATAATGCGTCGGGGAAAAGGCCGGCGGGGACATGCTATTCCCCGCCGGTCCCGGGCCTGGCGGGATAATTGGCGGCGTGGGTCGCGAACGGCGGGCAGCGGCTTGAGGGCGCGTCAAGCGGGAGCATTCGCCGGATATGCGGGATTCCGATGCCCAGGACCGGATTGACATCGAGGCGGTATTGGCCGGCGACGTCGAGGCTTTCGAGTCGATTGTGAACCGCCACGGCGAGGCGATCCAACGGCAGATGCATAACTTCGCCCGCGATCCGCTGCAAGCCGACGACCTGGTCCAGGAGGTTTTCGTCGAGGCGTATCTTTCCCTCGGCAAATTCCGGGGCGAGGCGCCGTTCCGGCATTGGCTAGCCAGGATCGCCACCTTGATTGGCTATAAATTCTGGCGAAACCGCGAAAAAAAGTTCCGGCTGGTTCCGCTTTCCGACATACCCGAGCCGGCGGCGGAGGAAACGGGCCGGGCCGGCGATCCGGACCGGGCGGCCCAATTGCTGTTCGAGCTTCTGGCCGCCTTGCCGGCCGACGACCGCCTGGCCATGACGCTGATGTACCTGGAGCGCCTGAGCCAAGACGAGATTGCCCGGCGCCTGGGCTGGACGCGGGTGGCGGTGGCGGTCAGGCTGTACCGCGCCAAGCGGCGGTTGAAAAAATTGGGAGAAAGCGAGCCGTGGAAAAGCAAGCTGGCATGGATGTTTTCTTGAGCAAAATAGAAGCGCTGTCCAGGTTGGCGGCGGGGGAAGCCTCGCCTCCCCCCCTGAATGCGGCCGGGATCATGGGACGCGTCCGCGGCCTCGAACCCGAGGATCCGGACAACGCCGTGCCCCTGACCTTTTTCGCCGGCGGCGCCGCCCTGGCGGCGGCGGCGGCGCTGGCGGTTTCCCTGCTGGCGGCCACCGCCTGGACCGAGCTTTCCGATCCTCTCGCCGCCATGAATTCCCTTGCGGGCGTCATGGACATAATGCTATGAGCGATGGAAGCGTTGACGGCCAACCGGCGGAAACCCGATCCGCCGCCCAATCAGCCAGGCTGGAGGCGCGCCAGGCGCTCTCCCGCCGCCGCCGCGTCATGGCCGCCCTGCTGCTCCTGGCCGCCGTGGCCGCCGGCGCGGCCTTGGGCGCGGCCGGGACGATCCTGTACTTCCGGGATCGGAATTTCCGCCCGCCGCCTTCGCCAGACAGCATTGGCAAGGCGATGCTCCGCCGCATGGACGAATCCCTTGTTCTCACCGGAGAGGAAAAGGAGGCGGTGCAGCGGGTGGTCGACCGCCATATGGAAAGGGCCGGGGACATAATCAGCGACTCCTTCGCCGATATGCGAAGCGAGTTCGAGGCCATGCACGCGGAAGTAGGCGATGTGCTGGGTCCGGAGCGCTTCGCCGTTTGGGACGGCCTGGAAAGGGAGCGCTGGCGGCGATTGCGGGAAAAGGGCGCTTTCCGGGGCCGGGGCCACGGCCACGGCGGGCGCCGGAAAGGGATGGAGAACCGGCATTGAGTCCCGCGGCCGGACGGAAAGGCCGGGGAGGGATCAGACGGAACGTATCACCGAAAGGAACGCCTCGGTTTTTTCGAATTCCTCGGACAGCCCGGAGGTGAGCAGGGGCAGGGTGCCGCGCGAGAGCGCCAGGGCCACGGCGGCCTGCTTGGGCGGCTGGGGGGGATTGTCGAAATCGCCGCTTTGGCCGTATTGCTTCAACCGGCAGAGGTATTTGGC
>JAISYD010000107.1 GCA_031270145.1 Planctomycetota bacterium | reverse complement strand
CAGGTCCTTTTCGCCACCGGCTGGCAGATTTTCGCTATGTCGACGCACTGGAAGGCGTCCTTGCCCAACTGGGCGACGACCGCCTGGCCGGTTATGGCGATAAGGGGGATGCTGTCGATATTGGAGGAATAGACGCCGGTCACGAAATTGGTGGCGCCGGGGCCGGAAGTGCAGATGGCGGCGGCCATTTTGCCGCTGGCGCGGTAAAACCCGCTGGCGGCATGGACGCAGGCTTCCTCATGCCGGTGGCAAAAGTGACGGATCTTGCTTTGGCCAATATATTTATACAATCCGTTGATGCCGGCGCCGGGAATGCCGAAGGCATGGCTGATGCCTTCCTTTTCCAAAATCGCCACAATTGCTTGCGAAGCGTTCATAGGTGGAACCTTTCTTAATTTTAATTACTAAAATCAAATGTTATATTTAGCGGGACAAAAACATACACGCTTCAATAAGCGAACTATAACCAACCACCCGTTGTTTTGGGAGCAATTCCGGAGCCAAGTAATTTTAATAAATAAAATCAAATGTTATAATAGCTATTATAGTCCAACGTAAAAAAAATGCAAGTTGTTTTTTGAAAAAATCCGCTTTTTTCCAACCGCCCGGAAACGCCGGGAGCGGATAGGCGGCATTTCCCCTTCCAGTCCAGCCGGAGGGAGATTTGTCCGGCGGCTTCGATGAGGCTCGGCAGGTTTGCCTGGATATGCTCGTCGGTCATGCGCGACGCCGGTCCGCTGACGCTGACGCAGGCGACAATCCTTCCGGTGTAGTCGCGTATGGGCGCGGCGACGCAGCGGGCGCCTTCCTCGCATTCCTCGTTGTCGAACGAATAGCCGCGCCGGCGGATTTCGTCCAACTCCAGCATAAGCCGTCCGCGGCTGGTGATGGTGTGCTCCGTGAAGCGCGTCAGCCCCTTGACGGCGATGTACTGGTCGATTTTCCGGAGGGTGTATTCAAGCAGGAAAATCTTGCCCACGCCGGTGCAGTGCAGGGGCGCGACATGGCCGATCCGCTGCATGGCCATGATGGCCTTGCTCGAGCCGTTGACCGTCTCTATATACATTACGGACATGTCGCTCTCGACCGAAAGGTTGGCGGATTCCTCGAACACGGCGGCGACGTGGCGCATGAACGGACGGGCGACGCCGCGGAGGTCCAGGCGCGAGCTGATGTTGTTGGCCAGGCCGCAAAGCTTGAAGGTCATGAAATAGCGGCTCGTCTCGGGATCCTGCTCCACATAGCCGCGGCGGCGCAGCGGCGCCAGGAAGCGCAACACCGTGCTGACGTTCATGCCCAGCCTCTCCGCCAGATCCTGCAGGCGGATCGACCCGTCAAGCGCCGACATGGTCTCCACGATAAGCAGCAGCTTTTCCGCCGACTGGTTGCTCAGGGCGGGATTCCGCCCCTCCCTCGCGCCCCGCATCCGCCCGCCTCCCGAATACGCCTCCCGGCCATGGCTGGGAACAAAAGCCAGATGCAGGACAAATCCCGCCTCCGGCCGAGACCTTCACCTTACCGCTGTTTTGGGAATTGACAAGCTATTTTTCAGACCGTCCGCGGCGAATGGCCCGGACCGCGGCGGCCCCCGACGGATTGAGGCGGCGTTGCGAACGCCGGCCTTTCCGTCTTCGCGCCCAAGTCATGGGGATCCGCAAGCTAACGCCCCCGACAATGGATCAAGCCGTCATAAGCGTCAACCGCCTCCGAATCCGGCTTGACTTCCCCGCTTTTTGGCATAAAGTGGTGAAGGCGCCGGCTGGCGGCGAAAGAAGCCGGGACGGGGACGGCGATGCTCGATTCCGAATTCAAGGCCAAACATTTTGCCTTCGCGATGCTGGCCGCCTTCCTCTGTTACCTGCCGATGGTCATGCCGCTGTCCAGCCTCTCCATCCATGTCACCCGCGACTGGGGGCTGTCCAATTTCCTGGCCGGAACGGCGGTCGGGGCCGGCTTTTTCACCTCCTTCCTATTCCGGAAGTACGCGGGCGACCTGGCCGACCGCATTGGCGGCAAGCGTTGCTTCCTCCGGGGGAGCCTCGGCTACGCGGCGGGCGGCCTAGTGTGCCTCCTCTCGTCCTGGGAGGCGCTGCCGGCCGCGGCCGGCTTCGTCACCCTGGTCGCGGGCCGGCTGATCCTCGGCTTTTCCGAGAGCATGGCCAACGTCGGCATGGGCCATTGGTGCATCGGCCGCATGAGCCTGGCCAGAGCCGGAAGGGTAATGGCGACGCATGGCATGTGCATATACGCCACCGTCGCCTTCGGCGGTTGGGTGGGCTACACCCTTTATGAAAAAGCCGGCTTCGGCAGCGTCCTGGCCGTCTCGATCGTTTCCCCCTTGCTCGCCTTCGGCATCGCCTGGCTCAGCCCGGCGGCCGCCCCCTCCGCCGCCCGCGGCGACCAGCCGTCCTTTTTTACGGTGATCAAGCGGATCGGGCGGTTCAGCGTCCCCTGCGGCCTGCACGCGGTCGGCTTCGCGATCCTGAGCGCCTTCCTGTCCAAAACCTTCCTGGAGCGGGGCTGGGACTACGCCGGCTTCGCCTTCACGGTGGCCGGGGTCGGCTTCGTCTGCATGCGCCTGGTCCTCGGGAAAATGCTGGATCGCCTGGGCGGGCTGGCGATGGCCCGGCTGTCCGGCCTGTTCGAGCTGGTCGGCGCCTATCTGCTCTGGCTGGCCCCGGAGCCGCTTTCGGCCCTGCTGGGAGCCTTCCTGGTCGGAGCCGGCTGCTCCATGGTCTTTCCGGCTCTCTCGCTCGAAGTGGTGCGCATGGCGCCCACGTCAATCCGGGGGGCCTGCATGAGCCTCAACAGCGCCTTCATTGACTTGGCCTATTGCTTTTCCGCGCCGATCGCGGGGTTGGCCATCGACCGGATCGGCGGCGGCGACGACCATCTGGGCTACCTGCTGGGCGCCCTGGCCGTCACCCTGGGCCAGGCGTTGCTTCTGCGGCTCGCGGCGGCGCGGCGGCGCGGCGCCCGCGAAAGAGCGTTTTCGGCCCGCTGGTTCGCCAATAAAAATCCGGAAAACAACGCCGCCGCCCCGGCGGCAGAAAGACGCGCGCAACCATGAGCAGCAAGCCGCTCGACATCAGCCCCAATATCCCCGACATCGCCCCCGATTACGCGGATGCCGGCGCCAGGCCGGGAAAATCCGGTACGGAGCGGCGGCCGGCGCCGACGGGCGGAATGCCGGCCGCGGCGCGCCTGGAATCCGCCCTGTTTCTGAATGCGGAAATCCTGGCGCGGCCCGAACCGGCCGTAGCCGCCGCGCCGGCGCACCGCAACGGGGAATGCGTCCCCAATGTGCCGGACGCGCCGCCGGACATCGTCGACGCCCCGCCAATCGCCGAAGTCGCCCCGCCCGCCGCTTCCGGGCCGCTTCCGGCGGAGCCGCGCCGCTCCTGGCTGCGCTGGGACGTCTTCGCCGTGCCGCTGATCCTTTCCCTCTTCGGCCTCCTGGTTTTCAGCCAGGCCCTGAACGCCTTGGCTGTCGCCTCCGCCCTGCCGGCCTGGGCCGGTTATCTCCTGCTGATCCCCATGGGCCTCTGCTGCCTGGTCATCCTGTTCGTCTGCGCCGGGGTCGTCGCCGCCTGGTTCAAGTTGCGCGCGGTGCGCCAAGTCGATCTGGAGGCGCTTGACGACCTGCGGCGCCGGGCCGAAAGCCGCCGCGACAGCATCGCCGGATTCAAGGCGGCCAGGACGGAGGTGGAAAACTACCTGAAAAACTATTCGCTCGCGGAGGATGGCGTACAGCGCCTCCGGGAGGCCGGCCTGGCCGGCGACGCGGCGGAAACCCTCGCGAGGGAGCGCGAACGCCTCCTGGGCAAGGTCGCGGACAGCCGCTCCTGGCTGGCGGACTTCCAGGACGGCTTCCAGGCCGCCCTGGACGGAAATGCCCGAAGCCGGATCCGGCATTGGTCCATGCTGGCGGCCGGCTGCGCCGTCGCCTCCCCCATTCCCCTTCTGGACGCGGCCCTGATCCTGGCCGTCGCCCTGAAAATGATCGGGGATTTATGCCGCATCTACAATGTGCGCGGCGGCCGTTCCGTCGGGCTGGTGCTTTTGAACCGCGCCATATTGGCCGCGTTCATCGCCGGGGCGGCCCAAGACGCCGCCAACGCCCTCGCCGGCGCGGCGGGCGACGAATTCGCCGGCCTGTTCGGCGAGACCGCCCTCGCCGACCTCGGAGCGGCCGTGGGCAGGGCGGTGGCGCCGAAGCTGGGCGAGGGGGCGGCCAACGCCCTGTTCATCAACCGCCTCGGCAAGACCGCCATGCGGCTGCTGCAGCCGGTGCGGACGAAATAGCGGGAGGCGCAATTTCCGGCGAGACCTCCCGCTTCCCGGCGCTGGCTGAACATTTCAGGAGCGCCGCCCGGCGGCCTTCGGGTTTATCCTTTCGCAGGGGACGTTCACATAGCATTTGCCGCAGCCATAGCGCGGGCGGTACCGGTTGCGGGTAATCTCAAGGAAGGCGGAACAGATTTGCTTGTCTTTTTTCCCCTTGCCAGGTGAAATGGCGAGACAGCGGCAGTTCCGGGCGCAGACGCCGCAATGGAGACAGTATTCATCGAAAACCTGGTAGGGAAGCGAGGTCGCCGGCAATTCGAGGTTGGTGACCACGCTGCCGAGGCGGCCGGCCACGCCTAGGCTGGTGATGAGGGCGGCGGAAAGTCCGAAAGTGCCCAAGCCGGCCGCGTGGGCCACATGGCGTTCCGACCAGTTGCTGGAGTAATCCGTACCGCCCTGGCGGGAATGGAGCGGGCGGCGGTTCCAAGAGGCGAATTGCGGATGCAGGGACGGGGCCACCGCCTCGAAGCCGGAGGCTTGCAACTGTTCGATCAGATGGCGTTGAACGGCGCCAATCAATCGCTGCCCCTCGATTCTGGCGTGCAGCCATTCCGCCGACGGCCAATCCTGGTCCAAGCGGTTGCTTTCAACAACTTTTTGGCTGAAGGGCA
>JAISYD010000096.1 GCA_031270145.1 Planctomycetota bacterium | reverse complement strand
CCCTTCCAAATGCTCACCGTCGCGTCCGTGGTCATGGGCGGCACTTCCATGTCCGGAGGGGAAGGCGGCATTCCCGGAACCATCGTCGGCGCGCTCATCCTTACCCTCATCGTCAACGGAATGAACCTGATAGGCATCCCATCCCTGGCCCAGTTACTCATCACCGGCGCGGTCATCATTCTCGCCGTGGCGATGGACATTCAGATGAAAAAGATGCCTCTTCTGAAAAATTCGTGAATTGGCTTAAGAAACGACAATCCGCATTCGCCAATTCGTGTTGGCTTTATTATTAATTCGGCCAATAACAGGCACACTCCCCGCCTTGCGTCTCCTGAAGCCCAGACGCTTCATAAAGTCGCGAGTCGAGGTTATACTCATTACGGATCGGAATTGTGAAAACGCCCTCCCCGGGCGAAAATCACAATTTCACGCCGCCGGCAGTATAGCGCTCCATCTCCTCAAGCAGGGGACCGGCCGCAAGCCGGGAATAAAAAGCCGACGCAAAGCGGTGGGATGGGATGAAAACCATCTCCTCGAGCCGCTCAAAGGAAATTTTAATGCGTAGGCCCTGAACTAAACGACCCCGCCCGCCGGGATTGTCTTGACGCCGGGGGCGGCTTGGGCAAAATAGGTTCGGGCATTTTCCCGGCCGCGGGCCAGTCGGCCGGCATGGAAAGGAAAACCCCGATGAAAGCCCTGGTAAAGTACGCCGCGGGTCCCGGCAACATGGAAATCCGCGAGGTCCCGGAGCCGGAGGCCGGTCCCGGCCAAGCCAAAATTGAAGTCAGGGAAGCCGGCATCTGCGGCTCCGACCTCCACATCTACCATAGCGACATCGCCATTCCGGTGCGGCCGCCGGTGACGGTCGGGCACGAGTTTTCCGGGGTGATCGCGGCCGTCGGAGAGGGGGTGGAGGGCTGGAAGCCCGGCGACCGGGTGGTGTCGGAAACCGCCTACCATTATTGCGGGATCTGCGATTACTGCCGCGAGGGCTTCTATAACCTTTGCGTCGAGCGCCGCACCCTGGGTTACTGGTTCAATGGCGTCTTCGCCGCTTACACGGCGGTTCCGGCCGCCCGCCTCCACCGCATTCCCGACAACGTCGACTTCACCTCCGCCGCCATGACCGAACCCGCCGCCTGCGTGGCCCACGCCGTTTACGACTTGTGCCGCATCCGGGCCGGCGACGTGGTGTTGGTGAACGGGCCGGGCGCCATCGGCATCATCGCCATGCAGATGGCCAAGGCCAGCGGCGCCCGCGTCGTGGCGGCCGGCGCCGACGTGGACGTCAAGCGCCTGGAAATGGCCAAAAAACTCGGGGCCGACCTGGCGGTCAATGTGCAACGGGAAAATCTCAGGGAAATCCTGGACGGCATCACCAGGGGCTACGGCCCCGACGTGGTCCTGGAATGCTCCGGCAACGCCCACGGCATCAACAGCGCCCTGGATCTTATAAAAAAGCGCGGCTGGTTCACCCAGATCGGCCTCACCGGCAAGAAAATCGAATTCGACATTGAGAAAATCTGCTATAAGGAACTTCACTTCTCCGGCTCCCTCGGCTCCCGCAACCACAGTTGGCGCACCGCCATCGCCCTTTTGACCCAGGGCAAATTGAACTTGGCGCCCCTGGCGACGCCGAAATTCCCCCTTTCCGAGTGGCAAAAGGCATTTGACGCCTTTGAGCGCAAGGATGGCTTCAAGGTGTTTCTCATCCCGGAAAAATAACCGGCCCGGGTTTATGCCGGAGCGCGCTGGAAAGCGGTTTTCGATCTAGCGGCCTTGATGCGCGCTTCCAGCGGTACATTTTTGGAACCGTTTTCAAGCGGCTTCGGATATGAGCGCGATCATGAAGATCGCCGGTAAACCTTGCAGAGGAGAACGCCATGCAATTCCCGGATCGCATCGACTACAAACTGGGCGGAGACGACTTTGAGCTGCCCCGCGTCTTCAGGGCGCGCCAGATATTCGCCAAGGATCGTCTGGACGACATTGAGGGCGCGGTGGGGCGGGAGTTGGGGAAGCTTTCCCTTCCCGACCTCAAGGGCAGGCGCGTCGCCCTGACCGCCGGCAGCCGGGGCGTCGCCAACCAGGCCCGCATCCTCAAGGCGACGGCGGACTGGCTGAAGGGCAGGGGGGCGAAGCCCTTCATCGTGCCCGGCATGGGCAGCCACGCCGGCGCCGAGGCCGGCGCGCAAAGGGATTTCATCGCCGGCTACGGCGTCACCGAGGAGGCAATGGGCGTCCCGATTCTCTCCAGCATGGACACGGTGCAGCTCGGGACCACTCCCTCCGGCATCCCGGTCTATTGCGACAGGAACGCGGCCGAGGCGGATTACATCCTTCCGGTCCACCGGATAAAACCGCACACCGACTTCAAGGGCGAGGTGGAGAGCGGGCCGAGCAAAATGCTGGTCATCGGGCTTGGCAAGCACCGGGGCGCCACCTATATCCACAATCTCGGCTTTTCGGTTTTCGCCAAGCTGATCCCCGAGGCGGCCCGGGTGTTCTTCGCCACCGGAAAAATACTGGCCGGCGTCGGGATGGTGGAAAACGCCTATGACGAGACCATGATCATCGAGGCGATGGCCACGCAAGACATCCTGGCCCGGGAAGAAATCCTGCTCGCCAAGTCGAAGGAGGTCATGGCCAAGTTTTGCATGGATGCCATCGACGTGCTGGTCATCGAGGAGATCGGGAAGAACGTGAGCGGCGCCGGGATGGACTCGAACATCGTCGGCAGCCCGGCTTCGGGCGAGCCCGGCTTCGACGTCATCCCCATCAAGCGCATCGCGGTGCTCGGCATTTCCGAATTGTCGCACGGCAACGGCACCGGCCTCGGCATGGCCCACATCGTCACCATCGACTTCATGAAGCAATTGGACATCGCCGCCACCTACATAAACGGCATCACCTCGCGGGTCATCGAGGGCTCGCGCATCCCGCTGGTCGCCAATTCCGATCTCGACGCCGTCAAGATCGGCGCCTTTTGCAGCTACGGCGATCCGTCCAAGGCCAAGATCGTCCAAATCGTCAACACCCTGGTCCTGGGGGACATCGCCATGTCCGAACCCTACCTGCCGCTGATCCGGGGCGACAAGCGCTTCGAGATCCTGTCCGAGCCCGAGCCCATGAAATTCGACGCCAGCGGCCGGCTGGCCCGGCTGCCTCGATCCGGGCATTGAGGCGGTTCCGGGGGCGGGTCCGCCTTGCGGGGCGGACCCGCCCCGCCCCGCCTCCCGGCCCGGCGTTTCAATCCGGAGCCAAAACAGCGCTTGCGCTTTCACCGCTTTCCGGTTATGCTGGGAAAGCCGGCATGGCGGCCACCCCTAGGAGACGGACATGGGCGATGAACAAGAGGAACAGATTCCCGCTTTATCCAATGAGGCCGCCCCGGAGGAGGCTATTAAGGCCACCCCTGTTCCCGGAGATGAGGCTAAGGACGGGGCGGGCGATGCCGGCCTCCCGGAGGGGAGGGGAGGCAAGCGCGGCGAAATAATCCGCGGCGCCGGCCGGGTCTCGGCCAACACCGGGATCCAGCGGTCGGCGGCGGCGTCCGAGGACGACGGCCTCAAGCCCGGCGACACCATCCCCGGCGAGGAGGGCGTCCGGGTCAAGCCCAACCTGGAAATGCTTAAGGAAGTGCCGTTCCTCGAATCGCTGTACAATGAAACCTACCTTTACCTGGTCCCTCGCGATCCCGAGACCATGTTTGTCGTCTGGGAGGTGGGGGCGCAAACCAGGAAGAACCTCCGCGAGCGTTTCGGCGACGATTTTTTCAACAAGAATCGGCTCATACTCCGCATCTACCAGGTGACGGGGATCGAATTCGACGGCTTCAACGCCCATTCCTCCTTCGAGGTGGACGACTGGCTGGACGACAAGAACGAGTATTGGATCAAGGTCAAGCCCGACAATGACTATATCGCCGAAATCGGCTACCGGGCCAAGGGTACCGAATACTTCGAGATCATCGCCCGCTCCAATTCGGCGTTTTCGCCCAAGGGCTCGCGGACGACGCAGCAGAAATACGCGGAATGGCGCTCGATGGAGGTTGATCCCAACAACGTCATCAAGGAGTTGCCGTCGCACGAGTGGCGCTTCAACCAATACAATTATTGGAAGAACCGCACCCATTACGCCCAGGACGAGAAGGGCTATTGGGCCCTGGTTCTGCACCAGCACCTCCCGTTCATCCACCATCCCGAATACGACGTGCCGCTGGAGGAGCAATGGTTCTGCGAGGCCGTGGTGGCGGTGTACACCCAGCTCCTCAACATGTTCTGGCGGCTGGAAAAGGACAAGGTGGACTTCCGGGTCACCCTGTCGCTCACCCCTTCGCTCCTTTCGATGATGCAAACGCCGCTCCTCAAGCGGCGGGTCGCCCGGCACATCGACGAATGCATCGCCCTGGCCACCCGCGAGCGCGACAACTCCAGGGGCAAGCCCTGGTACAAC
>JAISYD010000021.1 GCA_031270145.1 Planctomycetota bacterium | reverse complement strand
AGGGCGGCCCAGGCGGCGTTTTCGCGCCTGGCGTCGGCCAGGCGGTACAGCGGCCGGAGAGCCGCCAAAGCCGCCTCCGGGCCGGGATTTTCCGGAAGCGCGGTTTTTTTCAAGGCTGGCCAATAAGTCTCGCGGATGGCGGTGGAAACCGAGCCAAGGCTTTCGCCGGTCAGGTAGGCGCGGGGCAGCGCCTGGCCATGGCCGACGCCGCCGTTCGCGGCCCTGACTTCCACCAGTAGCGTCTCGACCCTGTCCCGCGCCGCCGAATGATGCGAAAACGGCAACCGGAGGCGGAAAACCGCCCGCCACACGCCTATGCCGCTGAATGCCGCTCCGTCCATGGCGGTTCCCCGCCCCCCGGTCCGGGGGAAGCTCCCAAACGCCTCTTGTTCCGCCGCCGGGCGGCCATCTCCGGCCGGCGGCGAGGGATGGTTTCGCCGCCTTCCTCAAGTTGCGCCGCCCGCCGCCGCCAATAAGGGAGGGGACGCTTCAAGCCGGCCGGCCGGTTATCGGAAGCCCCGGCGGGCGAGAATAGTTTCCGAATGGAAATGACGCAAATCCATGAAGGCGGCGCCGATTTCCACCGATAGTAAAAATACCGCGCCGGAGCGGCCGAACGGATTCGGCGGAAGGCGGGAGGGCTGGTTTGAAAGGCTGAAAAAATGGACGACCAGGAAACGCGCCGGCAAAAAACCCTGCTTGAACTGGCGGAAAAATTCACCCGCTCCTCCGACATCATGCGCCAGGTGGCGAGACGAATAGGCGAAGCGGCGGCGGCCAACCACGCCAACCAGCATCGCCTGGAACAGGCTTCCGGCTCCCTGCGCAAATGCGTCGGGGCGAAAAACCCCGCCCTGCCCTTCTCCTATCGCGAATTCGTCGAATTCTCCTCCGCCGGGGAATTCGAGCGCTTCCGGCATCTCCCCCCCGTCAGCGACGACGACATCAAAAACATCGATTGGGAGGCGCTGACCCGGGACCTGTTGAAGTAGCGGGCCCGACCGACCGGGCCGGGAACCCCGTCCCCGGCGCCTCACCTTTTTCCGAACATCCTCGGCTTGGTCAAGTTGTCTATCAGGGGCACGCAGGTGTTCATGAAGAGGATGGCGTAGCAGACGCCCTCCGGGTAGCCGGCGAACAAGCGGATCAGCATGGTCATGCAGCCGCAGCCGACGGCGAAAATGCGCCGCCCCCTGGCGGTGATCGGACTGGTCACCAGGTCGGTGGCCATGAAAAAGGCGCCCAGCATCAGGCCGCCCGAGCCAAGATGCAGGAGCCACGGTCCCTGGAACCAGCCGGTGTAGGCGTATATGTCGCCCACCTTGTAGGGATGCGGCAGGGCGAAGCCCAGGACGGCCACGGTGGCGAGAAAGAACGCCGGGATGTCCCAGGAGATGATTTTCCGCTGGATCAGGAAATAGCCGCCGAGGATCAGGAGCACGGCCGACACTTCGCCGAGCGATCCGCCCACGCCGCCCATCCAGGCGTGCATTATCTCCGCCCAGTCGGGCCGGAAAACCTCCGGCGTCTGTCCGATCGCGTCGGCCGCCGCCGCCTGCAGGCGGCCCAGGGCGGTGGCGCCGGTGGCCGCGTCCACCCCGGAGGCGATGGCGCCGCCCACGGCCTTGATCCGCTCGTTGACCTCGGCAAAGCCGCCGCCAAAATCCACGAACAGGTTTTTCCAGGTCGAGACCCGCATATGCGGCCATTCGCCCGACATCATGAGGTTGGGCATGCTGACCTGCATGAAGGCGCGGGCCAGCAGGGCGGGATTCCAGAAATTGTGCCCCAGCCCCCCAAAAGCCTGTTTCCCCACGCAGATGGCGAAGACGCCGCCGATGCCGGCGGCCCACCAGGGCAAGTTGGCCGGAGAGACGGCGGCCAGCAACAGCCCGGTCACCAGGGCGCTGCCGTCGCCAATGCTGTTCGGCTTGCCGCGCCACCAGCAACAGGCGCTTTCGGCAATCAGGCAGGCCGCCGTCGCCGAGACGATGGGGACCAGGGCCCGCCAGCCGAAGACGAACAGGGCCCAGATCAGGGCGGGGACAAGGGTCAGGGCGACCGTGAACATGATCCGGGAGGTGGAGTCGCCGTCCCTCACATGGGGCGAGTTGTTGATGTTGAAAAGGATCTTTTCTTCAGCCGACATGGGAACCCCTTATCCTTATTTTTTGGCCGCCGCCGCAAGCTGCCTCTTGCGGTTGATTTCGGCTTTTTCCATCCGCACCCACTGCACGATCGGCCGCTTGGACGGGCACACGTAGCTGCAACAGCCGCACTCGATGCAATCAAGGGCGTTGACCTCCAGCGATTCGGCCAATAGGCCCGACTCGCCGTAGTTCGAGAGGGCGCAGGGAATGAGCCCCATCGGGCAGGCGTCGACGCAGCGGGCGCAGCGGATGCAGGGGCGGTGGACGTAGGCGCCCGGGTCGGTCAAGGCCAGGATGCCGTTGCCGCCCTTGGAAGTGGCCCATTCAAGATCCCGCATCGGCATCCCCATCATGGGGCCGCCGACGATCAGTTTTTTGGTGGCGGCGGCGTCGAAGCCGCATTCCTCCAGGAGGTGGGAGGCCATGGTGCCGATGCGGACCCAGAGGTTGGCCGGATTCCTGATGCCCGGCCCGGTCACCGTCACCACCCGCTCGGTCAGGGGATGGCCGAAGCGGCAGGCGTCGTAGCCGGCGTACACCGACGCCATGTTGTGGACCAGCACCCCGACGTCCATGGGCAAGCCGCCCGACGGCACGCTGCGGCCCAGGATGGCGTTGATAAGCTGCTTTTCCGCCCCCTGGGGGTACATCACTGGAAGGGCCCGGATCTCGACCTGGGCCAGGCCAAGCTTGGCGGCGGCGTCCCGCATGGCCCCTTGCGCCCGCGGCTTGTTGTTTTCGATGCCGGCCACAACGCGGGAGGCGCCCACCGCCCTGGCGAAAAGGACCGCCCCCCGGAGGATATCCTCCGGATGCTCGGTCATCAGCCGGTCGTCGGAGGTGAGGTAGGGCTCGCACTCGGCGCCGTTCAAAATCAGGACATCCACCGCCTTTTCCTTGGGCGGCGCCAGCTTGACGTGAGTGGGAAAGGTGGCGCCGCCCATGCCGACGATGCCCGCGTTCTGCACCAGCTTGCGGATCTCCTCCACCGCGAGCTTATCCACGTCATGCTCGGCAATGGCGTCCGGATGCCACTCGTCCTTGCCGTCGTTCTCGATTTTCAGCGCGTCCACCAGGAACCCCAGGGGATGCCGGAGCTGCACCACGCCCTTGGCGATCCCGGACACCGAGGCGTGGGCCGGAGCCGAGACGAAGCCCTGCGATTCGGCGATCTTCTGCCCCCGCAACACCCGCTCGCCGATCTTGATCATGGGCGCGGATGGCTTGCCGATGTGCTGGGAAAAGGAAACCGCGACGAAAGGCGGCGTTTTCGCCGGGCGCAGGGGCAGATCCTTCGTGGCTTCCTTTTTTTCCGGCGGATGGCAACCGCCCCGGAATAGGTGCTTCATGCCGAAACTCCTTTAATAATTGCCGCTCCTGCCCTCGGTGGGCGTTTCGCCGTCAATGGTCGACCTGGCGTTGGCGGGCCAAAGTTCCCGCGCGGCGCGGGCCGGACGCAGGGTGACCAGGACCTGGTGGGGGCAGACATCCACGCACTTGCCGCAACTGACGCATTTGGCGTAGTCGATCTCGGCCAGGTTGTTGGGGACCTTGATGGCCTGGACGGGGCAGATCTTTTCGCACTTCTTGCAGGAGATGCAGGCGTGGGCGCAAATCCTGTTCGCCATGGCGCCTTTGTCGCGGTTGCGGCAAATGACATGGACATACTTGTCGATGGGATCGACGATCATAAGCGTGCGGGGACAGGCGACGGCGCATTTTTTGCAGCCGGTGCACTTGTCCTCGTCCACCACCGGCCGCCTGTCCGACCCCATGCGAATGGCCCGGAAGGGGCAGGCCGCCAGGCAGTCGCCATAGCCCAGGCAGCCATAACGGCAGTCCAGCCAGCCTCCGCCCAGCCCGGGCAGCGACGCCCCTCGGCAGGTCTGGATGCCGGAATAAACCGCCACGGTCTTGACGTTCTTGTGCTGGCAATGGCAGAGGGAGACCTGGCGGGCTTTGGCGCCGTCGATCTCGATGCCGAGGATTTTGGCGATGGCCATGCCCACCTTGACGCCGCCGGGGGCGCAAAGGGTGGGGTCGGCGCCCTTCAGCGCCACCGCCTCGGCGTAGCCGGCGCAGCCGGCGAAGCCGCAGCCGCCGCAATTGGCGCCCGGCAGTACGCCGCCGATCCGGCCCACCAGGGGATTGATCTCGACGGCGAAACGCCGCGACGCCATTGCCAGCGCCAGCGCCAGGATGGCGCCAAGGGCGCCCATGGCTATCAATGCTGTCATATTGCCCCCTCTTGTTTTTTACCGCCGGTCCCGCCGGCAAGGCGCGGAAGCGGCGGGGAGGTCGCATCCCCGCCCATTCCGGCCATCCGCCTCCGCGGCCTCGAACCATGCCGGTGAAACCGAAAAACGATTTTTTGGCGTCGGCCCTTCCGAGCTCAAACAATGCCGGTGAAGCCGAAAAACGACAAAGCCATGCCGGCGGCGGCGAGAAAAGCTATGGGTATGCCCCGCAAAGCCGGCGGCACCGGAGCCAATTCCAGGCGTTCGCGGATGCAGGACATGAGGTACAGGGCCAAGGTGAAGCCCACGCCGCCAAAGACCCCGAGGGCGGTGTTCTTGAGGAGCGCCTCCGGCAGCGGGAGGGAGGCGTAGTCCAGGAGGCGCATCTGGGTCGAACCCAGTACGGCGCAGTTGGTGGAGATGAGGGGGAGGTAGATGCCCAGGGCGCGGTAAAGCTCCGGGGTCGCCTTTTTCATGACTATTTCAATGAATTGCACCAGGGCGGCGATGATGAGGATGAAGCTGATGATGTCCAGGTATTCCTCGAGATGGAAGGGAATCAGCACCAGCTTGTAGACCAGCATGGTGCAAAAACAGGCCAGCCCCATGACGAAGATGACCGCCATGCCCATGCCGATGGCCGAATCCCGCTTCTTGGACACGCCGATGAAGGGGCAGATGCCCAGGAATTGGTTCAGGACGAAATTCTGGACAAAAACCATCCCGAACATGAGGGCCAGGTATTCTCTCATTTTTCGTCGTCCCCGCCGGCCTTGGCGTACCTATGCTTGCGCAGGGCCAAATAATTGAAAAACCCCATGAACAAGCCCAAGGTGATGAAGCCTCCCGGGGCCAGGATGAAAATGGTCTGGGTGTAGGCGGAGACGCCGTCGAAGAAGGGGATGCCGAGCAGACTGCCGGAGCCGAGGATTTCCCGGACCGAGCCAAGCAGGGCGAGCGCGAGGGTGAACCCGACGCCCATCCCCAGGCCGTCGGCGACGGATTCGAGAACGCCGTTCTTGCTGGCGAAAGCCTCGGCCCGGCCGAGGATGATGCAGTTCACCACGATCAGGGGCAGGAAAATGCCCAGCGCCGCCTTGAGATCGGGGAAATAGGCCGCCATCAGCAATTTAACCAGGGTGACGAACGTGGCGATGACCACGATGAAGATCGGGATGCGCACCTCGTCCGGGACGTATTTCTTGATGCTGGATATGATGAGGTTGGAGCAGACCAGCACGAAGGTGGAGGCGAGTCCCATGCCGATGGCCTTTTCCAGCGAGGAGGTGGTGGCCAGGGTCGGACACATGCCGAGCACTATGACGAACACCGGATTTTCCTTGAAAAACCCGTTGAGGAATTGCGGCAAAAGCTTCATTTACCCTCCCCCCCCTCTCGCCGGACGCCGGGCGGCGCGAACGCGCGCCGCTCCTGGCGAGCGGATTGGCGCGTACCTCACGTCCCCATTTTGGCCGTTTGGCCGATTAAAGGCGTTTCCGCGAAAAAATCAACAAAAATTTTTCCCGCCGTTTATTTCGGATAACGGCTTGACTCGGATGCGATCGGCATGGTATCATGCCCTAGGTTGCGCCTCCCCGGGCCGCCATCCCGCTCCGCCCCTCTCCACGCGCGCAACCGCACGTTCGCGGGAATACGCAAAAACATGCCTGCCTCGGGGGCCGGCGTGGCCGTTATGGACTCGCTCGCGAAAGGAACGCTCTATGAATGCCGGCCTGTGGTCCGTAATCATGCTGGTGATTATGGTTGGGTTCATCATCTATTTCACCGGCAAATTGAAGATCAACGCGTTTTTCGTTCTTCTGGGGGTGGCGCTGGTCTACGGCGTGTTGATCGGCATGCCGCTGGGCGACATCGTGGCCGCCATCAAGGGCGGTTTCGGCGGCACCCTGTCAAGCATCGGCATCGTGATCATCGCCGGGACGATAATGGGCATCATCCTGGAGAAGACCGGCGCCGCCCTGGTCATGACCCGCGTCATCCTCGAATTGGTGGGGCGGGAGCGCTCGCCCCTGGCCATGAACATGGCCGGCCTGGTCGTTTCCATACCGGTCTTCTGCGATTCCGGCTTCGTGATCCTGAACCCGCTCAACCGCGCCCTGGCCAAGGAAAGCGCCAAATCCATGGCGATCATGGCGGTGGCGCTGGCCACCGGCCTTTACGCCACCCACACCATGGTCCCGCCGACCCCCGGACCCATCGCCGCGGCCGGAGCGGTCGGGGCCAATCTCGGGCTGGTCATTCTTTATGGCCTAATCGCCTCGATCCCCGCCGCCCTGGCGGGTTATTTATGGGCGGTGAAAGTGGCCGCGAAATACGACATTCCGGTGGGGGAGACCGAGAGCTACTCCGACCTGATCGCCAAATACGGGAAACTCCCCACCCCCTTCGCCTCCTTCCTGCCCCTGGCGCTGCCCATTGTCCTCATCCTGCTGAAATCGGTGGCCGATCTCAAATCCAAGCCCTTCGGGGACGAATTCGCCGGATCGTTCATATCGAACATCGGCGATCCGGTCCTGGCCCTGCTGATCGGCGTCGTCTGCGCCCTGTTCCTGATCCCCGGCAAGGACATCCTCGAGGCGTTGGACGGCTGGATGGGCCGGGGCATAAAGGACGCCGCCATCATCCTCGCCATCACCGGCGCCGGCGGCTGTTTCGGCCGGGTTCTCCAGGGTTCGCCGCTGGTCGATTTCATCAAGCTCAACCTCTCGACCGCGAGCCTGGGCATTTTCCTGCCCTTCATCATTTCCGCCGCCATCAAGACGGCCCAGGGCTCGTCCACCGTGGCGATCATCACCACCTCCGCCATCATGGCCCCGATGCTGGCGCAACTGGGGATCAACCCGGCGCTTTGCGTCATCGCCGTGGGGGCCGGGGCCATGGTGGTGTCGCACGCCAACGACAGCTATTTCTGGGTGGTGTCGCAGTTCTCCAACCTGCCGGTGAACATCGCCTACAGGGTTTACACCACCGCCACCGCGGTCGAGGGCGCGGCGGCCATGATCGTCGTCTATGTCCTGTCGCTGATTGTCTGAGGCGCGGCCCCGGCCTGGTTGAAAAGCCGGGCCGGGGCAAGTTCGCGGCTTCGGGCGGCGCGGATCGCTTATACCTCGCGCCGACGAGAATCTTGCCCGCCGCGTCGTCGCCGTAATGGTCGCGCAGATCATTCAACCGGTGGCGGTGTTTCGCCTTAACCGCCACCATCTCCGCGAAGCCGCCATCGAAGGTCAGGCCGGGCTCGTCAAGGTTCTTGCACTAGTTGAACATGCCCCGGCGGCAGGCGTCGCACTCCCCGCACCAATGCATGGATTCGACCGCGATCAAGTCGCCCGCCCTCAGCGCCGCGACGTTCCCGCCCGCCTCCGGCGGCAAGCCGATTCCACGAAAGGAGCGTCCGGCAAAATGAAGTCCATTTTCCGCTGGCTGTGGTTCATGATCCCGATAGCGCTGTTTTTCCTGGGCGTCAACCTGTTGCTGGTTTTTTATTGGCTGTTCACGCATTTTCACACCACGAATTTCAACGCGCTCGTCATTTACCTGAACCTTCCCCGGGAAAACCTGCCGTTGGACGCCATTGACCGGGAGCATTACGTCTACGGCCTGGCCGTCCAGTTCGCCTGCGGGCTGGCGCTCACGGCGACATTCGCCTGGCTCCGGGCGCTCTGCCGGCGGCGGGAAACGATTTTCGGCCTTGGGGCCAGACGTTTCGGCTTCGCCATGTGGCTGACCGCCATCCTGTCCCTTTCCGGTTCCCTGTACGCCTTCGAGACGCGCTACGACATCGGCAAGCACTTGTTCGCCGACGCCGGGTACGCTTCATACGTGGAAGATCATTTTCAGCCGCCCAGGGCGGAGGAAATAGTTTTCCCCGGAGAAAAGCGCAATTTGATCCTGCTGATCCTCGAATCGGTCGAAACCACCGTGAACGACCCGAAGCTGTTCCAGGCCAAATTGATGCCCAGGCTGGACGACATCGGCAAAAAAAACCTGGCCTTTTCCGGCTACCGGCCGACGACGGGAACCACGTCCAGCCTCCTGAGCTTCTATTCGCTCAACCTGGGCATGCCTTTCGTAACCTATCCGCTCGCCCTGTTCACCTGGGATTCGGCCGAAGGCCCAAAACTCGACCCGCTCAACCTCAACGTGGGCAAATTCGCCGAAAGGCACGATTTCCGGGATCGCTCGCTGTTGGGCGTCATGGAGAGGAACGGCTACCGGGTGGAAATGCTCACCGGCGCCGACATCCGCGCCTTCGCCTACGATAGGCTGATCCGCATGTCGACGGATCATTGCGGCATATACGACCGCAATTATTTCCAGGCCAGCCGCGCCGACTGCTCCGGGCACATGAACGCCTGGGGAATCGACGACAGCTATCTTTACGCCCGAGCCCGGGAGCGCCTGCTGGCGGTCCAGGGCGGCGGAAAGCCGTTTTTCAGCATCATCCAAACCGTCAACACGCACCCGCCGGGATTTTATGAGAAGGGCCGGCCGAGGAAGTTCGGGGACTTCCGCGACTCATTCGAGCAGGGCGACGCCATGGCCGGCGAATTCATCGAATGGATCCTGGCGCAGCCCTTTGCCCGGGAAACCGCCATTGTGGTGATGGGGGACCATAACCTGGCCATATCCGGACTCGGGCCGATCCGGTTGCCGCCGACGGAAAAACGTGAAATAATGCTCATTTTCATCAATTCCGCCCCCGGCCGGCCGAAACGCGGCCAGCGGCGGGCTTTCGCCGCCTGGGATCTCGCGCCGACCATCCTCGAGGCGGCGGGAGCGCGCGTCCCCGGCCGCAGGTTCGGCTTGGGGACCTCCCTGTTTTCCGACCGGGACACCCTTCTTGAGAGGGACGGGCTGGAGAAATTCAACGAAATGATAACCAAGCGCTCCAGGCTTTACGAGAAATCCTATTACTGGTATTGACCGCCGCCGGAATCGGAGCGGTCCGGACCGACCCGGCTGAGCTCCCGGAGAACGGGATGCCGCGGGGGCCGGCGTTTCCTCCGCGCCCCCGATGCCGGGGGCGGCGCTTACGCGGACGCTCTCCGGCGCGTGAAAATAAAATGGATATTCGGCGAAAGTATGGCATAGCTCCTTGCAATCGGTCGATAAAACCATAAATATATTTGGGGGGAGTTTCCGGGGCTTTCCGGGATGGAGCTTGAAGCCGTGATCCGCAGATCCAGCGAAGCGAAAGACACCTTCCGGGGCCGGGCGGCGGCATTGGCCGTACTGGCGGCCCTGCTGGCCGCGCCGGGCGGCGGCGGCGAAACGCGCCCAAGCGAGGCGACGCAGGCGCCCACCGCCCTGATCGAGCTGGACGGCAGCGATTCCGAAAATCCCGGCGGCGGGGAACTGGCCTACGAATGGACCCAAATCGACGGCCCCAAGGTTGAGCTTTCCGATCCGGCCGCCGCCAAGCCATACTTTCGCACCGGGAAGCCGGGGCTTTACCGCTTCCAGCTGGTGGTCTCCTCCAACGGCATGCGCAGCGAACCCTTCATCGTGGAATTGATGATCGAGCGGGAAAACCAGCCGCCGGTCGCCCGGTCGCCCCGGGACGTCCAGGCCGAGATCGGCAAGCCGATCGAAATCGACGGGCGCGGCTCCTACGATCCCGACGGGGACGCCGTCAGCTACCGCTGGCGGCCGCTGACCAGGGGGTTGGACATCCCCGCCGCCGCCCTCGGCCAATCGGCTCTTTTCTTCGTTCCCAAGACCGACGGCGTCTTCGAAATAGAGCTGGTGGTGTCGGACGGCGTGTCGGCGAGCCATCCCAGCGTCACCCGGCTGATCGTGAAGCCCAGGCCCCAGCCGCCGGTGGCCAAGGCCAGGGCGGTGCCCCGCGAAATCCCCTCCGTTTCCCTGCCCGAACAGACGATGGCGCCGCCCGGAGGACTATCCCAGCCCAGGGCCAATATCGAGGGCCCGGCGGCGGCGCGGATCGGCGAGTCGGTCATGCTGGACGCCCGGGGCAGCCGGAGCGTTTCCGGCGGCCGGCTGGAATACCTGTGGCGGCAGAAGGCCGGTCCATTCATCAGCGACTTCGAACTGGTCTTTGACGGGGCGGCCGAGCGCTTCCGACCCGCCCGCCCGGGCGACTATGAATTCGAACTGGTGGTCTCGGACGGCTCCCGCGAGAGCGAGCCGGCGATCCATCGGCTGCGGGTGATCAAGGATTTCGAGCCGCCGGTGGCGGTGGTGGTGGCGCCGACCCGGGCCATGCCCGGCGCCCTGGTACGGATGGACGCCACCCAGAGCTACGATCTCGCGGGTTCGACCCTCTCCTACCTCTGGCGGCAGACCGGCGGTCCCAAGGCCACCAACTGGGTCATCGACGAGCGGCTGGGCGACGCCGCCCCCGCCTTCCATCCGCCCGCGGCCGGGATCTACAGCTTTGAATTGATTGTCTCGAACGGCAGGCAGCGAAGCCGGCCGGTGGAGATCGACATTGAGGTGGGGAACGCCAGGCGTCCGCCGGTCCTGTCGGTGGAAGGCCCGGAGGTGGCCAATGCCGGGGAGGGCGTGGCGCTGGCGGCGGCGGTCAAGGGCGCGGACGCCGCCGGCCTGTCGCTGGTTTGGCGGCAAGTCGAGGGTCCCGCCCCGGCCCTCCAGCCCACCAACGGTTCCAGGGCGATTTTGACCCCGCCGCTTCCCGGCCGCTATGTCGTCGATCTGGCGGCCACAAAGGACGGGCGGGTCGCGGCCTCGGCCAGGCACGCCGTCGAGGTCTTCGCCCCCGCCGGCGCGACCGGCGCGGCCATTGACTTCCCCGCCGCCCCGCCCCGGGGCGCCAATGCCCAGGCCGCCCGTCCGGCGGCGCAGATCCATCCCGCCACCCGGGGGACGACGATGCTGAATTCCGACACCGCCATCGCCTCGGCGCTGGAGCCGCTGGCCCCGCTCAAGTGAGCCCAAGCATGTTCACCGGACTGATCAAGGGCCTGGGATTGGTGCGCGAGGCGTCGCCCTTCGGGCGGGGCCGGCGGCTCCGGATCGATCTATTCCGGGTCGCCGAATCGGCGGCGGCGGGCCAGTCGGTGGCGGTGAACGGCGTCTGCCTCACCCTGACCGGACTGGAAGGGAGCGTGGGCCGCTTCGACGCCGTGGCCGAGACGGTTTCGCGCGGCAACCTTGGCCGGCTCCGTCCCGGCGACCGGGTGAACCTGGAGCCGGCCCTGAGGGTCGGCGACGCCTTGGACGGGCACATCGTCCAGGGCCATGTCGACGCGGCGGGCGAGGTGCTCGCGGTCGACGCCTCCCGTCCCGAGGCGCGCGCCCTGAAGGTGGCGCTGCCGGAAAACCTCCGCCGCCTGGTGGCGGAAAAGGGATCGGTG